>CAVBVT010000004.1:9547-44985 GCA_963598855.1 Eggerthellaceae bacterium | reverse complement strand
CCATTTACATATGGAAACTGTGCCAGAGATTCTTCCATGTATGGGTCTCTGTCTTCTGGTTTTGTATCAAGCACCTGGAACAGCTCAATCACAGCTTTTCTCATGTGCCTTGTATCAAATTCTTCCAGATAGTCATGAAACATTCCATGCTGTCCAAAGATGCCCGCATCCTCTGCATACAGGCAGAATACCATTCTGACACAAAGGATATTCAGGCTTTTCATTGCACGATCTGTTGTCGGGTCAACATATTGTTTTGCCAGCGCATCATACAGCAGCCCTACAATTTCACCTGCGGCAATGGAAACTTCCATTTCTCTCTGAAGATTTGTGTTTCCCTCGTCCACAAGGAACTGTAACCGATAATATTCTTTTTCCAAATCTTTCAACTGAATGATTTCCGGATCACCGCCCGGCTTTTCCATATCATAAATATAGAATGACTGAAAATTACTGGTTACAATCCATCTTGGTCTTTTTGAATATGGCAGCTCAGAAGAATATCTTTTTGCCTGTTCAAATGGTGTCAGCATAGAACCGTCGGACTGCCGGATAGCTTCCGTCAAACTCTTATTGATACTTTTCTGTTCAATCATGACATGGGTTTTCTCGATATACCCGTCAATAAAACTGGTGTGGTCAAGATGTACCTGATCCTCAAAAGAAATAAACTGTGATATTTCCGTTACACCAAATACCGTTGTCAGAAGCTCCACCCAGAAGATCTGGCTGTCGCCTTTTTCATATCCACGGTCTTTCCAGTTTTTCGCAAATGCTTTCGCCGCTGCTCTTTGCTGTGTATCTGTCATTGCAGCAACCTCCTGTTATTCATCATCTGTAAATTCCATCATCTCATCAACGGTGCAGTCCAGCTTCTTACAGATTTTCTCAATCGTTTCCATTGATACATACTGGTTTTTTCCCATCCGGGCAAGAATATTGCCACTGATCCCGGTGAGGTACTGCATCTCTATACGCTTCATATTTTTATCTATGAGCATTTTCCATAATCTGTTATAACTTACGCCCATAAGCTACCTCCATATTTCTCATTTAAACATATTTTGATTATATCACGATTTCGTTAGGTTGAATACCTGTAATTTTTGATATCTTCTGAACAGCCCTGCTATTTCGTCAACTTTTTCTTGTGATTTTTTTATTTTGCACATAATTTTTTCTGCTTCCGGGCATACTTCTTTCTGTGGAATCAAAACATAATTCTTCTGTGTTTTTGTTCCGAAAATCTATTATCAGGAGGAAAATGAAATGACACTTTTAAAATGTTCCGCCCATAACTGCTGCTACAACAAGGATTCTCTCTGTTCCAAAGGCTCCATCAATGTAGAAGGTGCAGAAGCCCGTTACGCAGACGATACTGCCTGTGAAAGTTTTCGAAGTCAGGATGAATGTTCTGCAAAAAACACCATGGATTCCGGATGCGGATGCGAAACCATCAACATCGACTGCAAAGCACACAACTGTACCTACAACGAACATTGTAAATGTACCGCCGCCTCCATTAATGTAGCCGGTGATAATGCACACCGCTGCTGCGATACAAAATGCGATACATTTGAATGTAAATGTTGATAATGCCTGTCCTGGATTGATCTGACTCGGCCGGATATTCATGATCCGCATCCAATCAGTTCCTGAAACACCTGAAATCAATATTTTTATGTACAAAACAGCAGAGCCGTTCTCTATCTCTATAACGTCTCTGCTGTTTATTATGCTGCTACATATACTGCACACAAAAATAAGCCGCATACCAAAACTGGCATACGGCCTATCATATCTCTTATTATTTTTTATCTGTTCTTAAGAAAATCCGGGATCTGGATATCTTTCTTCTGCACAGTGCTTGTCGGTGCCTTAGTGTTGAACTGTGTGGAGTTCATATTCGGCAGACTGAAGCTCGGCATGTTAAAGTTCATGCTCGGTGCTGGTGACGGGCTTGTCTTCTTAGCTGTTCCGAAAACAGAATTGGAAGCTCTGTTTCCAAACGGAGATGCCTGAAGATTGTTGTCTGTAAGTCCTGTAGCAATAACTGTGATTCTTGCATAGTCTGCAACAGAATCATCATACATAGCACCAAAGATGATGTTCGCATCCTCACCTGTAAGCTCCTGAACATAGCTTGCAGCGTCGTTGGCATCCATAAGGGAAATATCACCTGAAATGTTGATGATAACGTGTGTTGCTCCCTTGATGGTTGTCTCAAGAAGCGGAGAAGATACAGCCTGCTGTACAGCCTCCATAGCCTTGTCATCGCCTCTTGCCTCACCGATACCGATGTGAGCGATTCCCTTGTCAGTCATAACTGTCTGTACATCCGCAAAGTCAAGGTTGATCAGTGCCGGCAGGTTGATCAGGTCTGTAATACCCTGTACTGCCTGCTGAAGAACCTCATCAGCCTTACGCAGTGCTTCCGGCATAGTTGTTCTTCTGTCAACGATCTCAAGTAACTTGTCATTCGGGATGACAATCAAAGTATCAACTGCTTTCTTCAGATTTTCAATTCCTGCAAGTGCATTATTCATACGGGTCTTTGCTTCAAAGCGGAATGGCTTGGTAACAACACCGACAGTCAGGATACCCATCTCTTTCGCTGCACCAGCGATTACAGGAGCAGCTCCTGTACCTGTTCCGCCACCCATACCACAGGTAACGAAAACCATGTCAGCTCCCTCAATGATCTTCTTAACTTCCTCGATGCTCTCCTCAGCAGCCTTCTGGCCAACTTCCGGCTGTGCGCCGGCGCCGAGACCCTTAGTAATTTTTTCGCCAATCTGAAGTACAGTCGGAGCTTTACACAGAGTCAGAGCCTGTTTATCAGTGTTGACACCTACAAACTCAACTCCACCAATGGCTTCTTCCACCATTCTGTTTACTGCGTTATTACCTGCGCCACCTACTCCAATTACAATAATCTTCGCAGAAGACTCAGCCTCATTCGTCATTATCTCTAACAATGTACTTCCTCCTTTATTTCTAACCTGATATCCGATTCAGTGTAATTCATTCCAAGCTACATATACACATAGATATATCATATATTTTTTTGAGTAATTAATCAACCACTAATTTTGTTTTTTTATACTTTTTTTACTAAATTTCGGCACTGTTTCTATTAATATGAAGGTTTGCAAAACAATCTCTGGCAAAATACCCAAAGGTTTCCAGACCGTTTTTCGAAAGAACTCTTTCCTAATTATAATATGCTGATAATGCCAAAAAACGCCTGGGGATTTTGGGTTCCAGATGCTGTCAGGCAGACAAAATCATCCGCATCTGATTGATCTATTGTTTTATCATTCGTATTCCGAGTCACTGCTGTAGTCTCCGTAATAGCTGCTGTCACTGTAGCTGTCAGATCCATCACTGTATCCATAATCCGTATCTTCATCAGAATAATCTCCGCTATTACTGCTGTCGTAACTCTGATCTCCGGAATAACTGGCATCTGTACTGTCAGAACTGCTCTCATCCCCGTAAGTATTTCCATCCTCAGAAGTACTTCCATCTTCTGAAGTACTGTCAGAGTTATCAGCATTCTGGGCATCTTCCGCAGATCCTACATAATTGCCGTCCCTGTCATATTCACTGACACCATCATAACCTCCGTCCTCACGGTATCCGCCTTTCCAGTCGCCATTGGCAGCCATGCTCTCCTCAGTTGGTGCAGGGCCTACGTAGTTCATATTGGCATCATACTCGCCAGTTCCTGTGTAATCGCCTTCTTCATCATATCCTCCGACCCACTTGGAAAGTGCATATTCCAGGTCTGTCTGCGGCTTGGCTCCTACATAGTTTCCATTCTCGTCGTACTCGCCTTCACCTGTATAATTGCCTTCCTCATCATATCCGCCTGTCCAGGTTTCGGAAGAATCTGCAGTCTCATCCGTCTCCTGCTCCAGAGTGATCATCTTGGAATTATCATTCACATTCTCAGCATGAAGGATTCCCTTTTTATCAGAGATCAGTGGAAGGATCGCAAGTACCCTGGTCATCTTATCTTCCAGGTATTCATCCTTTCCAAGCTTCACTGTGATATCCCCGTAGACCAGACTGATCTGACCATCATCGCTGAACTCAATGTGATCCGGGATCTTATCATTCTTCTGGAATATGGTAGACAATGCCACCGCTGTATTCATAACTGTCTTATCTTTGATCGGAAGTTCCTCATTATAGATCACATGCTTCACCTTGATCCCGTCAAAAAACGGGATCTTCTCATTTCTCTGGGTAGAGCTCTCAATGAACGTTCCGTTCCTGTCAAAATAAATGTAGCTGTCCAGATATGGAATACAGCCTACAATATCTTTTTCTTTTACGCTGACGCAGATGGTGTGCCTGTTCAGTCTGGTGACAGTGTAGCCTTCCACAAATGGAACATCTTTTGTATTTTTTTTCGTATAGATCAGGGGAGCCAGAATAGAATTCGATGCCATCGGTCCCCTGAGAACCATTTTTTTGATCTGCTTCTCTGAATAATGGCTGCTTCCCATCACCTGTACTTCATCAACCTGATAATACGTAAAAAAGAAAATAACGCCTGCCAGCAGCAGAGCTGCGATCAGTCCTATAACTTTCAGCTGATTTTTTTTTGATAATTTCATAAAGTTCCTCTGTTCTTTATCAAAAGACCGCCCAGTGCGGTCAGGTCTTCGCAGATATGCTCATAACCTCTTTCAATGAAACGGCAGCCCCGGACTCTTGTTGTTCCGCCGGCAGCAAGAGCTGCGATCACCAGTGCAGCACCGCCGCGAAGTTCCTGGGCTTCCACTGTGCATCCTGTAAGCGGATATCCTCCATGGATCACTGCCATGCCATCCTGGATCGTGATATCTGCACCCATGCGGCACAGCCATGGAGCTGTTTTATATCTGTCTTCAAATATTTTCTCCCGGATCCTGCTCTCACCTGGTATCGTGGCAAGCACTGCCATGGCCGGCGACTGCAGATCCGTAGGAAAACCCGGGTACACTTCCGTTTCCAGAAGTTTCAGCGGACTACCCGTATTTTTTCCGTTGACTATTAGTTTACCACCAAGAATATCATATTGTCCACCCATTTTCCGATATACTTCCAGGATTCCATCCATTTCTCCTATAGGAGGATTCTCTATCGTGATCTCCCCTCGGGTGGCTGCTGCTGCCAGAAGATAGGTCCCTGCAACGATCCGGTCAGGCGGTATCACCCCGTCTCCCGGCCGCAGATGTTCCACACCTTCGATGCAGATCATATTTTTTTCCTGAAAAAATATCTTCGCACCCATTCCGTTCAGGTAACTGCACAGCCATCCGATCTCCGGCTCACAGGCACAGCCCCTTAAAATCGTTCTGCCATCAGCAAGTACTGCTGCCAGGATCCCCTGCTCCGTAGCCCCCACACTACTTTTGGGGAAAAATATCTCCGCGCCTTTCAGTTTTCCACAGGATGCTCTGATCTCTGTGCCGTTTTCCACGGTTTTCGCGCCAAGGCTGCGCAAAACTTTTATATGAAGATCAACCGGACGTTTTCCGATGACACACCCGCCGGGATAGCCTGTGCTGGCCTTGTGGTTCCGCCCGAGCATCGCCCCCAGAAGGATCACGGAAGACCGCATTTTTCCGGAAAAAGCTTCTGGTATCACAGTGCCGTCAGCCTGACTGCAATCCAGATAAAGGTCATGACCCTGCCACCAGGTTACAGCCCCCAGATCCTGGAGGATTTTTTCCATGAGAAATACATCCGCGATCCTTGGGCAGCCACGGAGCACACTGGTTCCTTCACTTAAAAGAGCTGCCGCCATCATAGGCAGAGCTGCATTTTTTGAGCCCTGGATCTTTACGGTTCCATTCAGTGGTCTTCCTCCGGTTACGACGATCTCATCGATCTCATTCAAGTCTTCCACTCCTAAAAAGAGCCTCTTGCTTTTTATTCTATGCAATTCTTCCTCTTCTGTGACTGCTGACGCTTAAGGCCAGCCCCATCTCTCCCATCAGAAAAACCACAGAGGTTCCGCCGTAGCTCACAAAAGGCAGTGTGATTCCCGTATTCGGAATCGTGTTTGTAACAACTGCGATATTTAGGATCACCTGGATCGCCATATGTGCCATGATTCCTGCACAGAGAAGTGTTCCTTCCAGATCCCGGCATCCAAGTGCAAGAACGCAGAGCCTCCACATCAGAAGCACGAACAGAAAGATCAGCAAAAAAGCTCCGAAGATCCCGGTTTCCTCACACACGATCGAAAAGATCATATCGTTCTGTGCTTCCGGCACAAATCCCAGTTTCTGCAGGCTGTTCCCCAATCCCCTGCCAAAAATCCCTCCGCTTCCAATGGCATATAAGCCCTGTATGGTCTGAAATCCTTTTTCATATTTTTCCGGATCACGCCAGATAGCCAGGCGTTCCAGACGGTAACTTTCAGCAGCGAGAAAAACTGCAATAAAGCCAATTCCCACACTGCCCAGTGCAAGAAACTGGAGATATCTTGGATTCGCCACAAAGATCAGAACTACCCCGATTCCCAGGATGATCACCGCTGTGCTTAAGTTATTGGAACCAACCAGCCCCACTACCGGGAGCAGGGTCAGCATGGTTCTTGCCATAAACCAGAAGCCTGTTGTCTTCTTTTTTGCCCTGCTGATCTGCCACACCAGAAAAAGGATCACTGCCATTTTCGAGAACTCTGAGGGCTGAAAAGATAAGAACCCCAGATTCAGCCACCGTTTGGAACCATTGATCTCCTGTCCGAAAATAAGGACCGCCGTTGACAGAAGCAGTGAAAGCAGGTATGCGGCCGGAGCCAGAACAACTGGCAGATGGTAGTCCGTTTTTGCCACCAGATACATAACAAGCAGCCCCAGTGCTGTTGCAAAGAGCTGCTTCTTAAAATAATAGGCAGAGTCGTGAAAACGTACCCTGCCATTGTATTCGCTTGCCGAAAAAAGTGCCGCCAGGCCAAACACTACGAGAATCAGTACCAGTGTCACAAGAACCGTATCTGTCTTTCCGGTCTGTTTCAGTCCTGCCTTCATAATTCTGGCCTCCAAAGCGGTCTCTTATTTCAGCATATGTATTTATTTCTGTTATTATTACAGTGCCCTGACGTATTCCTTGAACATATCGCCACGCTGCTCATAGTTGTCAAACTGTCCCCAGCTTGCGCAAGCCGGTGAAAGAAGGACTGCATCCCCTGGGTTAGCCTTCTCAGCACAAACCTGAACTGCTTCTTTCAGGTCTTCGCAGAGAATGATGTCTGTAAATCCAAGACGCTCTGCTGCTGCTTTGATCTTCTCCTTTGTCTGGCCGATGAGAACGAGGTAGCGGACTTTTCCATCAAAGGACCGGATCCACTCGTCATAGCTGGATTCCTTATCATAGCCGCCGCCGATCAGAAGTGTCGGACGGTTCATAGCCTGGATTCCCTTGATCGCTGCATCCGGGTTGGTTCCCTTGGAATCGTTGTAGTAGGCAACTCCGTTCTTCTCTGTCACATACTCGATCCTGTGAGGAACTGCTACAAACTCGCAGACGCTCTTATGAATGCTCTCAACAGAAACACCCGCATAATATGCCATAGCTGCTGCTGCCATTACATTCTCATGGTTGTGGCGGCCAAGGATCTTAAGCTCACCAGTCTTAACGATCGGGATTTCCTCTGTCTCAGTCTTCAGGATGATCTGATCTCCGTCAAGATAAATGCCCTGATCAAGTTTACGAAGGCTTGAGAAATATACAACCTTCGGCACGATATTCTCGCCAAATTTACGGAGTACTTCATCCTCATAGTTCAGAACACAGACATCTTCCGGTTCCTGATTCTTGGTGATCAGCTCTTTCACACGGATGTACTCTTCCATTGTATGATGTCTGTTCAGATGATCCTCTGTGATGTTCAGGATCGCACTTACCTTCGGTCTGAACTGGTCGATGGTCTCAAGCTGAAAACTGCTGATCTCTGCGACTGTCACAGAATCATCTCTCATCTCAAGTGATTTCGATGTATATGCAGTTCCAATATTTCCTACAACAAATGCAGATTCACGGGCATCTCCCATGATCTTGCCAAGAAGTGCTGTTGTTGTTGTCTTGCCGTTGGTTCCTGTAATTGCAAGAACTTCACCTTTACCTGTGCGGTATGCAAGCTCCACTTCACTCCAAACCGGAAGGCCTTTCTCGTAGAAGCTCTTTACCAGAGGGAGGTCTGTTGGAACTCCAGGGCTTAACACTGCAAGATCAAGACTGTCAAGCTCTCCTTCCGGAAAATCTCCTGCCCAGATCTCAGGCTGATACTTGCCATTTGTTTTATGTAAAACGGCTTCTTTGTCAAGGTTCGCATTTCCGTCGTAGATCACCGGCTGCGCGCCTACGCTTCCAAGCAGGTCAGCTGCACCGATACCGCTTTTTCCGGCTCCGAATACGAGAACCTTTTTTGATCTTAAATCCATTGTTCTGTTCCTCCTTATAATGCCAGGAGAGCGATCAGGCACATAATAGCTGTTACAACAGAGAACACTGCAACCACCCGTGTCTCAGACCACCCGCAAAGCTCAAAATGATGGTGGATAGGCGCCATCTTGAAAATTCTTTTTCCATGTGTTGCCTTGAAATAGGATACCTGGATCATAACGGAAAGCACCTCGATAAGGTAGATCAGTCCTACCAGGATAATGAACAGCGGCATCTGCATTGCATAAGCCACTCCGGCAACGAAACCTCCCAGAGCCAGGGAACCTGTATCACCCATGAATACCTTAGCTGGATACACATTGAACAGAAGGAAGCCCATCAGGCTGCCCACTACTGCGCATGTGATAGGCTCGACTCCGCTTCCCAGACCCAGCGAAACAACAGTAAAGAATACTGCTACGATCAATGTAACGCTGGATGCCAGTCCGTCAAGTCCGTCTGTAAAGTTTACTCCGTTTACAGTACCGATTACTGCAAAGAACAGTACCGGAACAGCAAACCATCCAAGATTCAGGTAATGTCCGCTCCAGAACGGGATCTTCATTGTCAGGGATACATTTGAATAATTCACAAGGTAAAAAGCAAATACTGCTGTCACAACAATCTGAAGAGCCATTTTCTGCCATGGCAGAAGTCCGTCAGAACGTTTCAGGACTACTTTCAGGTAATCATCCAGAAATCCGATCAGTCCAAATCCCAGAGTCAGGAAAAGTACCGGGATGATCATCGGGTAATCCTTGATATAAAACAGTGATGTTACGGTCGTCGCAATAAGGAAGATCACACCGCCCATGGTTGGTGTACCGTTCTTCTTCAGGTGGGACTGTACGCCCAGCTCTCTCTCTGTCTGTCCCATTTTAAGTCTTCTTAAAAATGGGATAACAACCGGTCCTAATACAAGGCTGATCGCAAATGAGATCAGCACAGGGATCACTACATGAAACTCCATCCTCACACCTCTTTAACTTTCGTTTTTTTATAGTTCCTCACCAGTATAAAGCTTTTCTTTTCATTAATCAAGTGCTGACTTATCGCCTTCTTCCGTTTCCGTCGGAGCTGTTTTCTCAATGCCAAGATATGGAAGTACATTTTCAAAAATACTCCGGATCACCGGAGCCGCTATGATTCCTCCGTAATACATTCCCTGGGGATTGTGGATGATGCAAAGCCCCAGTACTGTGGGATTCTCCGCAGGTGCGAACCCTAAAAATGAGGAAATATACCTGCCGGAACCTCTGGGAAGTGTCTGGGAGGTTGCTGTTTTTCCGCCGATGGAATAGCCTTCGATGCCTGCATTTTTCCCGGAACCTTCAGAGACTACTTTTTCCAGGATGGAGCGCACTGTTCTGGATGTTTCTTCTGAGAGGATTCCTGTTTCCACCGGGTATTCCAGCGTGTTGATCTGGGTTCCGTCTGCACTTTCCACACTGATCCCGAAGTGAGGCGTGATCCTGTTCCCGCCGTTGATGATAGAACTGACTGTAGTTGCAAGCTGAACCGGGGTGATCTGGAATGACTGGCCAAAAGATACTGTGGCAAGCTCCACCTCGCCCATATTTTTCGGGTTGTGCATAATAGTTCCAGCCTCGCCTGGAAGATCGATTCCTGTTTTTTTCAAAAGACCGAACTGTTTGAAATATTTATAATATCTGTCAACTCCAAGGCGCAGACCCACCTCAATAAAAACCGGGTTGCAGGAGTTCTGGGTTCCTTCCACGAAATTCTGTGCTCCGTGTCCGGTCCGTTTTGCACAATGGATACGCCGATCCTCCACCACTTTATATCCGGGACAGAAAAAACGGTCTTCTGTTGATACTACGCCTGCTTCCAGACCTGCTGCCATAGTGATGATCTTAAAAGTGGAACCTGGTTCATATGTATCATTCAGACAGGGGTTGCGCCACATCTGATTGAGAAGATCCTGTTTGGTGGCCGCAGAATCTGTGCTGGCCGCTGTTTCCATTGCTGATATTGCAGGTGTTGCAGTTTCCGCAGTATTATCCTCTGCGCTGGCTGCTGTATTTCCTGCTGCATTCTCTCCCTCTATATTCAGCGTAAACGGATCATTCAGATCAAACTCCGGCACATTGACGCATGCATAGATCTCCCCGTTCTGCGGATTCATAAGCAGAATGGAAACCCTCTCTGCCTGCTTCTCTTCCATCACTTTCAAAGCTGCCTGCTGCACATACTCCTGGATACTGATATCCAAACTGGTACGTAAACTGTCTCCTGCAACCGGCTCTTTCCGCCGTTCTCCTGTCCCGTCCAGCTCCACTCCCCTGGCATCTGTAACTGTGAGGATTTTTCCAGGCTGCCCTGCAAGGATCTCATCATATTTCACTTCCAGTCCAATGATTCCCTGATTATCTCCCCCTGTGAATCCCAGAACCTTGGAAGCCAGGGAACCATAAGGATAATATCGTCTGTAATCCTCATCCACTTTTACTCCGTCCAGCGCATATTCGCGGATGGCATCTCCGATGGTTTTGTCTACATTTGTTTTAATTTTTTCAATAGAAGAAACTTTCTCAACTTTTTTGCGTACTATCTCTTCATCCATGGACAGCTGACTGGTCAAAACCTGGATTACTTTTTCCGGATCTTTGATCTGACTGTGGATCACGGAAATCGTACAGACAGTCCTGTTATCTGCCAGAACATTTCCCTTAGCATCCAGGATCTTGCCTCTGGCTGCCTTGATATCGCGCTCTCGTTCATGGAGATCATCTGCCTTCTGTGTGTAATAATCTGCCTTCGTTCCCATAAGATAGATCAATCTTCCTGCAAGTCCGATCAGAAGCAGCGCGCAGCCTGCAAAAATCACCCAGATCTTTTTTCTGTGAAAAACCATTGTCCGGATCATAAAAAAATCCCTCCCAGAGATCGTCACTGTAATATATGACGTTTCCCTGAGAGGGTATTCAAATTCTTTATTCCAGACCTGCTTCTTCGTTCGTCAGGCCCTCACTCTGCATATCGTTATTGTCCTCTGTATCCTCCTCGGAATCTTCTTCCGGCGGACTTGGAACATCTTCATTGGAAATCGCTTCCTTCTGACCGTCTGCTGCAGATCCTGTTGCAGAATCACTGATCCCTTTAAAAATATCCCACAGCTCTGTTGTCGGAACTTCTCCGTCCTCAGCTTCATCCGGCTGCACATTAAGATACGGAAGTGCTTCAGAAAGGATTCCCTGAGCAATGTACTGTGCATAAGTACTGCTGGCCTGGTCATCTACATTCGGCTCATCCACAACAACATAGATCACAAGCTGCGGATCATCTACCGGTGCAAAACCGATAAAAGATACCAGATATTTGCCATTGCCTCGCGGCAGTTTCTCGGCTGTACCTGTTTTACCACCCGAGCTGTACCCCTGAACCTTGGAAGTCTGGCTGGTACCGTGGTCTACGCTGGCAGCCATGTAAGAACGGATATCTGCGGAGATATTCTCGGAAATCGTCTGTTTCATCAGTGTAGGTGAGATCGTCTTCACGATTCCGCCGCTGCTGTCCTTGATCTTCGTTACAAGGTGCGGCTGATAGTAATAACCGCCGTTGATAACAGAACACATGGCATTAATCTCCTGGATCATGGTCAGTGTATAACCCTGTCCGAAAGCCGAACATGCAAGTTCTGTCTCACCCATAGTCTCACTGGTATGAACAACGCCGCTGCCTTCATTCGGAAGGTCAATACCGGTTCTGGTACCAAAGTTAAAAGTACTCTGTATCTTAAGGAAATTATCCTTACCTATCTTGGCTGCGATCTGCATCATGCCATCATTGCAGGAATTGGCAATAACATCCGCAAGTGTTTCCGTTCCATGGGCATCCGGCCATACCGCACATTTGATAAATGTAGTAGAACCTTCTGCACCAAAAGACTGACCGCCATCGCAGACGAAATTATCTGTCTCGGAAATCGCACCCATCTCAAGGGCAGAACTCATAACGATAGGCTTAACAACAGATCCCGGCTCATAGGCATCTGTTACACAGAAGTTGCTCCACATACCATTCAGTGCCTCTACAGTCTGTTCATCATTCATAGCTGCGATCTCACTCTCTGAATAAACATTAGAAAGATCTCTCGGATTGTTCAGATCATAACGGTCGCCGCCATCCATAGCCATGATCTCGCCAGTCTTCGGATTTTCGATGATAACGCCAACATTCTTGGCTCCTACCTTCTCTTCAAAAGTATTTACATACTTCTCAACGATCTGCTGAAGTCCAAGATCAAGGGAAGTCTCAATACTCTTGCCGTCTGTTGGCTCAATAATGGTCTGCTCAACATCAGAATTGTTGTTAATATATCCATACTGTCTTCCGTCAACACCGGTAAGCGTAGCATTGTAATATCCTTCAAGTCCGGCATCTGCAACGTCTCTGGAAAGTGTAAATCCAATCGTATCACAGGCTGTCTCATTAAAAGGATAAGTTCTCAGATAATCTTCTTCAAACCATACACCCGTGATCTTGGAACGTTCCGTAAGCTGTGTTTTTGTCAGCCCGCTGTCTTCCCCTGGATCTTCATACTTTTCAAAAGCCTTCTTATCATCCATGGAGATCTGTTTCTTCACGATCTGATACTGGCTTTCTTTGGTCGAATCATCCGTAAGAAGATTACGCATCTCTGATTCATCCAGCCCCAGAACTTCTACAAGAGCCTTGATGGTCGGCTCAACGGAGTCCTGGTCCTCATTAACTTCCAGGCAGTCAAGGATCACATTATAAACCTTGTTGCTGGTTGCCAGAATGTTTCCGTTTCGATCATAAATATCGCCTCGTTTCGCCGGAAGCGTCTGGTTCTCATATTTCTGCTGTGCCTGACTTAATACCTGCTTCCGGTATTTACTTCCGCTTGTGGCATTAATATAGGTAATTCTTGCCACCAAACCGACTAAAGCCAGCAACACTAAAGAAAATAGTACTGCCAGCTTTTTTTTCATTTTATAATTTATTTTTTTTACAGGCCTGCGCCTTCTTGTACTCAATCGATCACCTCTGTAATATCTGTCACTTATGTGTGTCTACATCCTGATACTGTCTCACATAACTGTTTCCTTCTGTTGTATAGGTCTGTATCTGATCTTCTGAAGGATATTTCATTCCCAGTTCGCCGATTGCTTTCTTCTTGATCTCGCTGATATCTACATTCGATGTTACCTGACTGTAATATGCATCGTTATCTTCCTTGAGCTGTGCAAGTTCTGATTCCAGATTGGCAACATTCTTCATGCTTGCTGTGATCTCTGATTTCACTTGCAGAAAATTGATGCAGGTAAAAAGCACCGCAATGGAAACCGCTGTGAGAAACATAACGAAGCCCTTGTTCATGGCCATCGCTTTCTCTCTGTTTCGCTGTGCCTGCCTGCTCACCACCTGTTTCGCAGGTGTGGCAGGAACTGCTGATTTCTTCTGTTCTCTCTCCTGCGCCAGCCTTCGTCTTTCCTTAATATCGGGCAGATCAGTTCTTCGAGGAGCTTCCTGCAGCCGTTTTACCGCATTTCCCTGAACGTACACATCTCTCGAGTGTCTTACGGTATTCGGATTTCTTCTGGCGGTCGTTCCTCTTCCTGTCTTAGCCATTTGCCTACCTTCCATCCTTTATTTAAAGCATTTTTCTTTCAAAGATGCGGAGTTTCGCACTTTTGGACCTTGGATTCTCTTCCATTTCCTCTTTACTTGGCAAAATCGGTTTCCTTGTGATCACCTTGCCTTTGGATTCCTTACCGCATACACAGACTGGAAAATCCGGCGGGCATGTACAGGGATTCTCATTTTTGCGGAAAATGGTCTTCACGATCCTGTCCTCCAGAGAATGGAAAGTAATGATACAGATCCTTCCTCCATCGTTCAGAAGATCGATCATTCCGTCAAGAGAATCTCTGAGCACATCAAGCTCTCTGTTCAGCTCAATACGGATCGCCTGAAAAGTTCTCTTGGCCGGATGTCCTCCTGTAGCCTGTATTTTCATAGGGATCGCTCCCCTTATGATCTCTGTCAGTTCCCCTGTTGTCTGAATCGGTGCCTGCTCTCTGGCAGCCACAATGTGTTTCGCTATATTCTTGGCGAATTTATCCTCGCCGTAATCGCGGATAATACGGTAAAGTTCCTTCTCCTCATAGCCGTTGACAATATCTCCGGCTGTACGGCTCTGCCTTCTGTCCATTCTCATGTCCAGAGGTGAATCGTATCTGTAGGAAAAACCTCTCTCTTCATTATCCAGCTGATAAGATGACACTCCTAAATCTAATAGGATCCCGTCCACTTTATCAATGCCACGGGATCTCAGCTCATCTGCCATGTAACAATAATTGCTGCGAATGATTGTCACCTGATTAAAGGCTGACAGCCGTTCACTCGCAGCAATTATCGCATCCTGGTCTTGATCTATGCCAATAAATCTCCCCTTGGCAGAAAGTTTCTTACACACCTCTGTGGCGTGCCCCGCTCCTCCTAAAGTGCCATCCACATAGATTCCATCGGGTTTTACCCTTAAACCATCGATGGTCTCACTGAGTAATACAGATTTATGTTTAAATTCCATATCCATCTCCTGTGGGATTTCTACCTGCGCGTTGCTCAAATGACGATTCCAATGTTCTGCATGCTCTCGGCAATGCTGTCCATGTCATCATAATTGCAGTTCTCGCTCCACTTCTCCTTGCTCCAGACCTCGATCCGGTTCAGATTACCCGTAAGCACCACATCCTTATCCAGACCAGCGAATTCGCGCAGCGTCTGCGGTACGAGAATTCTCCCCTGCTTATCCAGCTGGCATGTTGTTGCTCCGGCTACAAAGAAACGTGAAAAGGTTCTTGCGTCTTTATTTGTAAGTGGTAATGCTCTGAGTTTCTCTTCAAAGGCAACCCATTCATCCATCGGATAAATAGAAAGGCAACCATCGAGCCCTCTCGTCAGTACGAACTCTTCCCCTAAGAGCTCCCTGAACTTGGAAGGGATGATCAGACGCCCCTTCGCGTCGATCGTGTGATTATACTCGCCCATGAACATGAAACCCACCTACTCTCTTGAAACACGATTCTCCCCTTCGTGTTTCCAGGGTACAAATGGTGTGTTCTGCCACTCATCTCCATTTGCTACCACTATTCACCACTTTCTACCACTTATGTAATTATTCTAAACTATTTACCCCGAAAAAACAAGTGCATATCCAAGTTTTTTTTAATTTCATGAAATATCCACAGGGGGTTTTTTAAGCATATCAGATTTATGGGCATGTAAAGCGGACATAAGCATCCCCCCTTACCCACCGCTTAGTGCTCCATGCACTTGAAGCGGGAGAATGCTTATCTGCGTCCAAGCTGTATGTTCTGTTATTTTATGACATTTTAAAGGCCTTTGAATACGAAGGAAAATTCCATTTTTCCATCTGCGTTCAGAAGGTATTCCGGATGGGTATACGCACCCCAGCTGTCATCTCCGCCTACACCCATCTGGCCTTTTGCAGCGCGCACTACTGTGTAGTGTACTTCCGGCAGTTCATATGGATGCATGGCATTTTCCATCTCATGCGGTGTGTACGGCAGTGCGGAGAACATCATCGGGCCATTGTTTTTATCCATCTCGAAGAGCATTCCCCTGCCCTTTCTGTCGGTGATGCTTGCCCAGCGAACTCCCTCTTTATTACCGCATTCCTGAGGTACAAGATAACGGGCCACATTGTCTGATACAGAGTTTTCGTAGATGCCAAGTTTTGCACCATGTCTTCTGTCTGCATAAGTTTCTGCCGGGCCAAGGCCGTACCATTTCACATGGTCATAATCTGCATTGAATTTAAAGAGAACACCAAACTCCGGCATATCTCCCAGCTCTTTCACAGGATCATATGTCAAAGTTGTCTTTACTCTTCCGTCGCCAAACACTTCGTATGCCAGACGGCACTCACTGACTGGCGTGGTAGGCATAATGTAGGTAAAAGCAACCTCTACGCTATTCTTATGAACAGTTGTTTCCGGCTGGTTTGCAGGGCCGTACATTCCCTTACGGAAGTCCTTGTGGCTTGCATACATACTTGCGATCTTCCACTGTGCATAACGCATTGGCATCAGGTTTCCGCAGTCGTTATCTGTTGGTGCTCTCCAGAAGTTTGGCTTCGGGATCGCCTCGATCATCTCTCTTCCTGCATATTTATACGAAACCAGTCCGCCGTTAAGTACTGAGAACATTACCTGGAAATTTCCTCCGCGGACACCGATGTTGTGAAGGCTTTTTACAAGCTCAACACCGCATTCCGGCAGTTTTTCGGTTTCTTCGATCTGGTACACATACTGGCCAAAAGCAACCTCATGTCCTGCTTCAGCCCAGAGTGTTTTTTTCTTCAGAAGGAAGGATACGGTCACTGTATATTCTCCCGGACGGGTCTGTTTTCCAAATGGAAGTGCGTAGGTATTTTCGCTTAACGGATCTACGGATGTTTCCAGTGTCTCTGTACGGAGGACATGTCCGTTCTTTGCAAGTGTTACCTCGCAGTCAAAAGTATCGGTATTTACAAAAAGGTTCTTGTTGATAACTTTAACGGAATCTTCGCTTACCTGTGCTGTGATGTTCTGGTAATTGAATTTTACTTCCTGCATCTTCGGGGAAGCATCTCTGTTTCCGCCGTAGGCAATACCGTTTCCGCTGAAATTGTAGTCTGTCGGACGCTCGCCGAAATCACCGCCGTAAGCCTGGAATTCTTTTCCATAGCGGTCTTTTTTGTAAATGGACTGGTCAATGTAATCCCAGATAAAACCGCCCTGGTATTTCTGCTCTGTGTCTGTGAGGTCTGTATATTTATGCATTGCACCGCAGGAATTTCCCATTGCATGAGTGTACTCGCAGCAGATAAACGGCTTGCTGTCATCCTCTGCAAGGAATTTCTTGATTGATTCTACAGACGGATACATCTGGCTTTCCATATCACTGGTACCGTTGTAGCTGCGGTCGTGGAAAAGTCCCTCATAGTGCACCAGTCTGGTAGGGTCATTCTTACGGTAGAACTCTGACATCTCGAAGATATCTTTTCCGCCGAATGACTCATTTCCGCAGGACCAGATCAGGATCGCCGGGTGGTTCTTATCCCTCTGGTACATGGAATTTACACGGTCCAGCATCATGCCAAGCCACTCTGGTTTATCGTGAGGTACCACATCTGTGTAATCCTTTGTAAATTCTGCAACATCCCAGGAACCATGTGACTCCAGATTATTCTCGGCAATCATGTAAAGTCCGTACTCATCGCAGAGGCGGTAGATCGAGGAAGCATCCGGATAATGACAGGTACGGATGGCATTGATATTGTTCTGCTTCATGGTGATGATATCTTTCAGAAGCTCTCCCTCGGATACGTGTCTTCCTGTGACGGAGCTGAACTCATGACGGTTTACGCCCTTAAATACAATACGTTTGCCATTGAGTGTCATAATTCCGTCCTTCATCTCAAAACGGCGGAATCCAACTCTCTCAGGAATGATCTCCTGAAGTGTTCCTTCTGCGTCACAGACTTCCATTTCCAGATCATAGAGCTGCGGATCTTCTGCGCTCCAGAGAACCGGATCCTGGATCTCCCAGGTATATGTATTCTTTCCGCAGAGATCTTTTTCCTCTGTAAAAAGGATCTCTCCTTTTCTGGAAAGTGTTACTTTGATCTTTCCTTCTCCCCAGGCATCTGTAATAAGCTCCAGGGTGGCATTCTTCAATGTTTCATCAGGAATAGCGCGGATCTGAAGGTCATATACATGTACTTCCGGCACAGTGTAAAGATATACGTCTCTGTAAATTCCAGAGAAACGGTAAAAATCCTGATCCTCACACCAGCTGCTTGCTGTCCATTTAAATACCTGAGCAGCCAGTTTGTTCTCACCGTCTTTCAGATACTCTGTCAGTTCGAATTCTGATGGGGTAAAAGAATCCTCGCTGTATCCCACAAAACTTCCGTTGAGCCATAAAGCAAGTCCGCTCTCTGCTCCCTGGAAGGAAATGAAAACTCTTTTTCCTTTCATGTTCTCCGGCACATGGAAATATTTCACATAGCTGGCTACCGGATTGAAACGCTCCGGGATCTGCCCTGGATGAAGTTCCTCATGGCCTTCCCACGGATACTGGACATTGGCATACTGCGGAGCATCGTATCCTTCCATCTGGATATGTGCAGGCACATAAATATCTTCCCAGTCTTTGCAGGAATATGCCTCTGTTTCAAAGCCCTGGATCGTTCCAGCATAGTTCGGTGCATACTGGAATTTCCAGAGTCCGTTCATGTCATAGCGGTAAGAAGTCTCACCATCTTCTCTCTCTTCCTCAGAACGGTAATAGGTATGGTCGGAATGTGCAGCCATTCTTCCATCACAGAAATACTGAGGATCTTTTACCAGTGAATAATCGAATTTTTTCATTACTTCCTCCTGTTTGGCGGGGTCCAAGTTCAAAAGCCTTATCATGCAAGCATGAACGGCTTTTGGACCTTTTGCCCCTGATATCATATAGTTATTATAGTATAATCCGGCTGATTATGGTATAATATGTTTCGCCAAAATATATAACATTTAGAAACAGGTGAATGCAATGTCAATTTATTTCAGAAATACCCCCGTCAGCGCTCCGTTTATCTTTGAATCTCTCGGCAACCACTGGAAGCAGGATACTATACTCCGCCCGGACGGATACCCCTACTATCATTATCTCCAGACAGAGAAAGGCTGCGGACGCATTGAAGTACAGGGGGGAAATTATTCCCTTGGTGCTAACGAAGGACTTCTTATAGCCCCAAATGTTCCCCATTCCTATCACAGGGATTCCACTACATGGATCACTATGTTTGCCACATTTACAGGCACTCTGGCAGGAAGCATCCCTTCCATGACAGAGAACCATGATGTTATTTTTATTGAGAAAGAGCAAGGGGCACATATCCAGAAACTGATCTCCAATGCCCTCCGTAAATACCACCAGCCTAACCCGGATCTGAAGTCTCTTTCCTCGGACTGCTACAGTCTTCTTCTGAATTTCTCAGACTGTGCAGCTTCCCCGAAGATCCAGGAGAATCCTCTTTATCAGAGATACGTAGTTCCTGTAATAAAAGAAATCGAAACGAACTACCAGCTGGAACTCACAGCTGCCGAACTGAGCCAGAGCGTATTTGTTTCTCCGCAGTATCTTTCCAGGATCTTCCGCCGTTTCCTGGGATGTTCTGTGTATGAGTACGTTACCATGTACCGAATCAGCAGGGCCAGAGAGCTTCTTTTATCCAATCCTCACATGAAGATCCAGGATATTGCCGGAGCTGTGGGATTCTCCGATGCCAGCCACTTTATTGCCATGTTCCGTAAGATCACAGGAATAACGCCGCTGGATTTCAGGAAGATGTATTAGCATCTGATACGATTGACACAAAAAATCCGCCAGGATTTCTCTGTTGAGTTAAATAACTCATAGAGATTTCCTGGCGGAATTTATCTTCCGTAAAAATAAACCTTTGCATTTTGCTTAAGCTAGTACAGCGAAAATTAAGTATCTGCTATATTGACGCAGGATGATTTTCTCATATGCAAGGCAGAGGAATGAGGCGTAGCGGTGGCTACGGCGATTGACGACAACGCCGCATATGAAAAATCAGACAAGTCAATATAGCGTTTACTTAATATTCGCTGTACTAGATATTCCCAAGCCTGATCATTTTATGATTTCCATCTATCTTCCTTCTTATAGAAGATTATCTGAATTTATCCAATGGATCAGATTTCAGCTCTCATAATACAGCTCAAGAATACGGTCAACTCTCTGGCTGATCTCCAGATTCTTCAGCAGGTCGCTCCTGCTCATGATCTGGCTGTCCATCTTGCTGCGTTCCTTCTGCAGCTGCTGAAGCAGTGCTGCTCTCCGGGATTCTCTCGTTTCCCGCGGTATTTTGTTCTGGTTCATTCTTCTCTCCCTGTACAGTCTCTGTTTTCACAGGTTCTGCTGTGTTTTCTCTCTTTTCTGCCGCTTCCTTCTCCGCCTGATAGTCTTTCTCTATCCTGCGGATCCTGGCTGCAGCACGTTTCCTTGTCATAATACGTCTTACGGTAACGATCACTGTACATACAACGAAGAGTATGCCTGAAATGACCAGTGAAACATCAAGCTCTGTTCCTGGAAAAAATATCTTATCTGTACGGAACCACTGAAGCACAAATCTTCCCAGTCCATAGCCTGCCAGATATCTCAGAAAAATCTCTCCCTGAAATACTCTTTTTCGAAGGTGCAGCATAAGAATCAGAAGCAGCAGCAGGCACCAGAGGCTCTCATAAAGGAACAGCGGCTGAACCTGGATACAGGCTGAAGTACCTACAGTTTCCAGATTCTCGCGCATCTTTGTTGTCACTTCACCAGCTCTTACCGCAGTCAGCGGAAGCTGCATGGAAAGGACATTATCCGCGTATTCTCCGAAAGATTCCCTGTTAAAGAAGCTTCCCCACTTTCCTATTATCTGTCCAATGAGAACTCCCATACATGAAATATCTGCCATCTGCCAGAAAGATTTCCGGCGGATGTGACAATACAGTGCCCCGCCGATCACGCCGCCCAAAAGTGCTCCGTAGAACATCATTCCTCCGGAACGGACATCCAGGATCTGGCCCGGATCATTCTTATAAAGGCTCCATGAAAAAGCTACGTAAAAAAGCCGTGCTCCGATCACACCGGTGATCAGCGTTACGATTGCCAGATCCAGGCATGCGTCTGCATCTTCATGGTTCCTTCGGGCTTCCAGCACTGCAAAAAAGATACCCATGAGCATTCCGGCCGCGATCAGAATCCCGTAAATCGTTATCTCGAATCCAAAAATTTCAAAAGATCTCGGCACATAGTCCAAAACCAGCTTCAGTCCTGGAAACCGAATTGACATATCCATAAAATCACCTGTTTATTATACGTTGAAACGGAATAAGATCACATCTCCATCCTGAACAACATAGTCTTTTCCTTCCATGCGGACAAGACCTTTCTCTCTGGCTCCTGCGTAAGAACCGCAGTCCAGAAGATCCTGATAATTCACAACCTCAGCCTTGATAAATCCACGTTCAAAGTCTGTATGGATCTTACCAGCTGCCTGCGGTGCCTTTGTTCCGATCTTGATGGTCCATGCTCTTGTCTCGTCCTCACCTGCTGTCAGGAAACTCATAAGCCCAAGAAGATGATAACTTGCGCGTACCAGCTTCTCAAGGCCGGACTCTGTAAGTCCAAGATCCTCAAGGAACATCTTTCTCTCGTCCTCATCAAGCTCGGAGATCTCTTCCTCGATCTGAGCACAGATCACGAATACCTCGCTGTTCTGTCCGGCTGCATACTCGCGTACAGCCTGAACATGGCTGTTGTTTGCGCCGTCATCTGCAATATCATCCTCTGCAACATTTGCAGCATAGATCACAGGTTTTGCAGTAAGAAGGTTGTATGCTGCAAGCCATGCATCCTCATCCTCGTTCTCTGTCTCAAGAGTGATGGCAAGATTGCCTTCCTCAAGGTGTGCTTTTACCCGCTCAAGGAATGTAAGCTCTTTAGCTGCTTCCTTATCCATACGTGCTGTCTTTGTAACCTTGGCAATTCTTCTCTCCAGGATCTCAATATCTGAGAAAACAAGCTCCAGGTTGATCGTCTCAATATCACGAAGCGGATCAATGTTTCCGTCTACATGGACAACATTGGAGTCCTCGAAGCATCTTACAACATGAACAATGGCATCTACCTCACGGATATTTGCAAGGAACTGGTTTCCAAGTCCTTCACCCTTGGATGCTCCTTTTACAAGTCCTGCGATATCAACGAATTCGATCACTGCAGGTGTCACTTTCTTGGATTTATAGAAATCGCCAAGAAGGTTCAGTCTCTCATCCGGTACTGTTACAACACCTACGTTTGGGTCGATGGTACAGAACGGATAGTTCGCAGATTCTGCTCCGGCCTTTGTCAGTGAATTAAATAATGTACTTTTTCCTACGTTAGGAAGTCCTACAATTCCTAATTTCATTTCTCTGTATTTCTCCTTTAAATATATAGATTTTACGGTAATTTCAGATACCTCCAGACATCAGGCGGGGCATTTTATGCTTGTTTGAAGTATCTGCTGCTTCCTGTATTTTTGCCTTTCTCATCTTACCATACACAGGTAGAATGCGCAACTAGTACAGCGTAAATTAAGTATCTGCTATATTGACGCAGGATGATTTTCTCATATGCAAGGCAGAGGAATGAGGCGTAGCGGTGGCTACGGCGATTGACGACAACGCCGCATATGAAAAATCAGACAAGTCAATATAGCGTTTACTTAATATTCGCTGTACTAGTCTCTCGACATGATCATAAGCAGCTGGCCGCTGTCATAAGTGACTTCTGCCGTCTCTTCTGTGATCTCGTTGCTGACTGTAAGGCCGCTGTCAGATACTGTGAGATGATATTTGTCCAGAGGATACTTGAATCCCTTCAAAGTCAGTCCGTCTACATCACCGCCAACAGTAAAAAATGAAACATATTTTCCAAACTGAGAATCCCGTTTCAGCACAGTTCCGCTCCCAACCAGAGTTATGTAATTCCACTGATCTGCAATGGAAATATGCACGCCTTTATCTTTTCCCAGGGAGAGCAATCCCAGATTGGCCAGAACATGATCCAGCCTTGTTCCGGTAGCTCCGAAAATTACGATGTCCCTGGCACCCTTTTCTATGATGTGATTGACTGCCGACTGCGTATCAGAATCATCTTTTTCCGGACGGAGCCTGACGATCTCAAGATCTGAAAGACTTCTCATATAGGCTTCCCCTTCTTCGGAAAGGCTGTCAAAATCTCCCACTGCAAGATCTGGTGTGATCTCCGGATTTCTCATAAACCACTCCATTCCTCTGTCTGCAGCTACCAGCTTCAGGCTCCCTCTTTTGCCTTCTTCAATTCTTTTTTTCAAAAAACCGAGGGCAAAACCATCCTGGATATTGCCCCCGCTCATTACTATCGTATCAATCATTTTCAGTCCAGCTTTTCTTTGATATCGTGGATCTTGTCTGTGATATGCCTTACATTGGCTGCCACATCTCCCTTAAATACCCAGGAGCCTGCAACCATAAAGTTGGCACCGGCACGCATAACCGTTTCCAGTGTATCATCATTGATACCGCCGTCTACCTGAATATCAACATCCAGATCTTCCTCGTCAATAAGTTCACGAAGCTCCTGGATCTTCTCTGTGCACTCGTCCATGTATTTCTGTCCGCCGAATCCCGGCTGGACAGTCATCACAAGCACCATATCCACATCTTCGAGAAGATGGCTGATGTCATTTACCGGTGTGGATGGCTTGATGGAAACTGCTGCCTTTACTCCAGCTGCCTTGATCTGCTCCAATGTACGCTCCAGATCCTCACACGCCTCTGCATGAACTGTGATAGAATCTGCTCCACACTCCACAAAATCGCGAATATATCTCTCCGGTTCTGTTACCATCAAATGTACGTCGAAAAACATGTTGGATTCTTTTCGGATCGATTTGATCACCGGCATTCCAAATGATATGCTCGGAACAAAGTCTCCATCCATAACATCAATATGCAGATATTCTACGCCTTCTTTTTCCAGAATCTTAATCTGTTCTCCCAGTCGGTTAAAATCTGCTGATAAAATCGACGGGCACAATCGGTATTCCATGACTCAGTATCTCCTTTTCTCTTTTAATTCCTGGTGCAGCTCCAGATAATCTTCATACCGGAGTCTGCTGATCTTATTGTTCTCAAGGGCTTCCTTTACGGCACAGCCCGGTTCATGTATATGACGACAGCCCTGAAAACGGCACTGGTCTTCATATCTCCGGAACTCAGGGAAATAATCCTTCAGTTCCTGCTCCTCCATGTTCTCAATATACAGGGAGGAAAATCCCGGTGTATCCACAAGGAATGTATCCTGTGCCACCGGTATGATCTGTGCATGGCGGGTGGTGTGCTTGCCGCGCTTCAGCTTACGGCTGATCTCGCCGGTCTCCATCTCCACCTCTTCCTGAAGGGAATTGGTAAGAGAAGATTTTCCAACACCGGAAGGACCTGCTACTACTGTAGTCTTGCCTTTCAGCACTTCTTCGATCTCGCCGAGGCCTTCGCCTTTTAATGCGCTTGACATGATCACCTGATAGCCGCAGCTCTGGTATGTCTCATAGAGAAATTCCAGTTCTTCCGCTGTTGCCAGATCTTTTTTGTTAAAACAGATGACAGCCGGAACATCCTCCCTCTCCATCATGATCAGGAAGCGGTCAAGAAGCATGAAATTGGGCTTCGGGTTGTCCATGGCAAAGATCACCAGTGCCTGATCCACATTAGCCACTGCCGGGCGGATCAGGGAATTCTTACGTTTATGGATCTCTGTCACGCTGCCTTCCAGCTCTTTTTCATCCAGAACTGTGATGTCCACATTGTCACCAACCAGGGGTTTGAACTTATCCTTTCGGAAAATCCCCTTGGCTCTGCATTCATATGTATTGCCGTCTTCTGCGTATACATAGTAGAATCCGGCAATACCTTTTATAATTTTACCCTGCATATCACTCAGCTTTCTTGAAAGTGACTGTGTAGGTTCCAAGCTGCTGATAATCTCCGTTTACCTGCTCATAGAGATAAATGGTACCGCTTGTAACATCCTCAGCACCGGAAACATCAAGCTGATACGGGAACGTTATGTTCTCTCCGTCAACTACTGTAGATGCCTTCGGCTCTCCGTTTACTTCCTGGATCAGTTCCAGACGGATCGCTCCTCCGTTATATCCGGATGGAGTATCCAGAATCTGTGTACATTTCCAGCCTGTGTTAGCGTTATCTGCTGTGCTTGTTGTGCTGCCTGCAGATGCTGTGCTATCTGTTGCGGCTGTACTGTCTGCAGACGCAGCAGTATCAGCAGATGCTGTGCTGTCTGTAGTGGATGCACTATCCGCAGATGCTGTGCTGTCCGCAGATGGTGCCTGATCACCGGAACTGATCGTAAGATAGATCGGCTGATCAGGATCTGCTGCTGCATAAGCTTCCGGATCCTGTGCAATAACAGTACCTGCTGCTTCAGTACTCTGCTGCTCTGTGATCTGAATATCAATAAATTTACCTAAAGTGGTAAGCGCATCGTCCTTTGTCATTCCAACAACACTTGGAACCTCTGCATTGCTGCCATAATCAACACCACGGCTGACTGTCAGTGTTACAGAAGAACCGCCCTGTACAGAAGTACCTGCTGCCGGCTCAACATTGTATACATAACCAGGATCTACAAGTGCATATCCGTTATCATCCGTTTCGCTGTATTCCTTCTGAACAGTTACCTGAAGGCCAAGGTCTTCCAGTGTCTGCTGCGCATCAATACCTGTGCGTCCGTCCAGATCCGGAATTGTAACCTGTGCTGTTCCTGTGCTTACCCAGTATTTCACAGTTGTATTCTCTGCAACCTGTGTTCCTGCTGCTGTTTCCTGACGTGAGATCTTACCTCTCTCCTGGTCAGAGCTTTCCTCTCCTGCCATCTGTACGCCAAGATGTGCATCATTTGCAAGAGTCTTAGCCTCTTCCTCAGTCTTTCCTACAAGATCCGGAACTGTTGCCATTGCTGTGCTGGAACTATCTTCTGTCTGTTCTTTCTGCGTATCATTTGTTTTAGCACCTGTTCCGAAAAGACCTGCTGCACGTCCAAGTACAACCACCAGAACGATCAGAAGTACTGCGCCTCCGATGAGAGCTGCGATCGTCAGTCCTCTTCCAGAACCATGTTTCTTTTTCTTTTCAGATTTATGGCTGGATTTTGGCTTATAATCATCCTCCGCATCATCGTAATCGTTATCGTCGTATTTCTCTTCCTCAAGAGCTTCGATCTCCTGCTTAAGACTCTGCTTCGGTGTGTTCTTGATCTCACCAAGCTCTTCCTCTGAGATCACAACGGTCTTCGCATCATTATCCACAGTTGTAAGCTTCACAAAATCCCCCTGCGGATCGATCAGCGAATGTTTCAGATCTGCGATCACATCTTCCATCTGGCTGTATCTGCGGTCAACACTCTTCTGTGTACATTTCAGGATGATCTGTTCCAAGCTGTACGGAAGATCCGGTGTGTAAACACTTGGCGGAACCATCTCTTCCTGAAGATGCTTAATGGCAATAGCCACTGTTGTATCCCCATCAAACGGAACTCTTCCTGTAACCATCTCATACAATGTGATTCCAAGAGAGTAGATATCACTCTTCTCATCGCTGTAACCGCCTCTTACCTGCTCAGGTGAACTGTAATGAACAGATCCCATAACATTGGAGCTGATCGTATTGGATGAAGCAGCTCTTGCAATTCCGAAATCTGTGACCTTTACCTTACCATCTGTTGAAATGATAATATTCTGCGGCTTCACATCTCTGTGAACGATCCCATGACTATGTGCTGCTTCCAGGCCCATTGACACCTGAATGGCAATACTTGTTGCTTCCTTAATAGAAAGTCTGCCTTTCTTGGAGATGTACTCCTTCAGGGTGATTCCCTCGATCAGTTCCATGACAATGTAATAAACACCACCGTCATCACCTACGTCAAATACATTGACAATATTCGGATGCGTAAGTCCGGCTGCTGCCTGGGCTTCACTTCTGAATTTCTTGATAAATGTGGTATCCTCCCGAAATTCCGGTTTCAGGACTTTCACTGCCACAAAGCGGTTAAGCTTATGGTCCATAGCCTTATAGACATCTGCCATTCCGCCAGTTCCGATTTTTCCTACGATCTCATAGCGTTCGGCTATGATCATTCCCGTCTTCAACATGTTTCCACCTCATTCGTGAATGGTTCTACCAGTACGATTGCAATATTATCCTTACCACCATTCTGATTTGCTTCCCGAAGGAGCGCATTGCCCTTCTGATCAATATCTGCTTCCGGATCGGATATGATCTCCTGGATCTTGGAATCTTCCACCATATTGCTCAGACCGTCCGAACACATCAGGATCGTACAGTCTTTCTCAAGTTTCAGATCAAAGAAATCGACATCCACCGTTTTTTCTGCGCCAAGTGCCCTTGTAATAATGTTCTTATCTGGATGATTACGTGCTTCTTCCTCACTGATCTCACCCATTCTGACCATCTCCTGAACCAGAGAATGATCTTTGGTGATCTGTCGGATTTCATCACCGATCACATACAAGCGGCTGTCGCCCACATTGGCAATATAGGCATACTGATCTACAATAGTCGCTACCACCATAGTGGTACCCATGCCCCGGAGATTTGCATCTTCCTGTGCACAGTTTCTGATCTCCGTATTGGCAGCTTCAATGGCATGACGAATGACCTTCACCGGATTGTAATCCGCATCTTCACGGATTTCATCCACAAGGATCCGTACTGCATGTGAGGATGCATAGTCACCGGCGTTATGGCCTCCCATTCCGTCTGCGACTGTGAAAAGGTTAGGCAGATTTCCTACCGGATCCTCGGACACAAATACATAGTCCTGATTCATCTTCCGCTTCTGCCCTACATCAGTAGCTGAGTATATCCTCATGTCACTTCTCGCTTTCTGTTTTTTCCATGTAACTTTTTCTTAGCTGTCCACAGGCACCGTCAATATCGCTGCCCATTTCTCTTCTAATAGTAACATTAATTCCGTATTTTTCAAGTTTTATTTTAAAATTCTCAACAGCCTGTCGAGTAGAACGGACATAGGACCGTTCCTTGATAGGATTTACCGGAATCAGATTTACATGGCAGTTGATCCCGCGGATACGGCCTGCAAGCTGCTTTGCATCTGCCTCGCCGTCATTTACCCCTGCCACAAGACTGTACTCAAATGTAATACGGCGTCCTGTCTTGTCAAAATAATTCCGGCAGGCATCTAAGACTTCATCCATGGAATATTTATTAGCTATAGGCATCAGTTCCCGGCGTTTCTCATCATTTGGTGCATGAAGAGAAAGTGCCAGTGTGATCTGAAGTTTCTCCTCTGCAAGATCATACATCTTCGGTACGATACCGCAGGTAGAAACTGTTATATTACGCTGGCTGATGCCAAGTCCGTTCTCATCTGTCAGGATCTTTATGAATCGGATCAGATTATCATAATTATCCATCGGCTCACCGGTTCCCATCACAACTACATTGGCAACACGCTCACCGGTATCTGCCTGGATCCTGTAGATCTGATCCAGCATCTCTGACGGTTTCAGGCATCTGGTAAGCCCTCCGATGGTGGAGGCACAGAACCGACAGCCCATACGGCAGCCAACCTGTGAAGAAATGCACACCGAGTTTCCATGATGGTATCTCATAAGAACACTCTCGATCACATTTCCATCTTCCAGCTGAAACAGGTACTTTCTTGTTTCGTCAATTTTCGAGATCCTTACATCAGCCTGGGTCAGAGCTGTGATCGGATAAACCGAAAGCTTTTCCCGAAGGCTTTTGGAAAGATTCGTCATTTCATCCCAGGAGGTAACAAGCTGCTGGTGCAGCCATGCATAGATCTGTTTTGCCCGGAAAGGCTTCTCGCCGATCTCAGTCATCAGATTTTTCAGTTCCTCCAGTGTCATGGATTTTATATCTGTCATTTTTTTGCTATTTCCTTCTGAATCTGGCAATAAAGAATCCATCCGTCTTATGTATTCCCGGAAGAAGCTGCAGATAGCCAAGTTTGGTTGACTTGCAATGAAGTTCCTCCGGAAGATACTGATCCAGGCTTTCCAGCTTGTACGGGTAATTCTTCAAAAACCATAATACGTTTTCTTCGTTCTCTTCTCTTGCAATGGTACATGTGCTGAAGATCAGTGTTCCATCTGGCTTCACATACTTCGCAGCCTTATCCAGGATCTTTCTCTGAAGCATAACGATCTCTTCCTGCTTCTGCGGGGTTGCCCTGTATTTGATCTCAGGCTTCTTTCCGATCACGCCATATCCTGAACACGGAACATCTGCGATCACAATATCTGCCTTCTCTTCAGAATCCGGATCATAAATGGTAGCATCCTGTACTTTCGCTTCTACATTGATCACACCGGTTCTCTGGATATTTTCCTCAATAAGATCTGCCTTATACTGGCTTACATCCCTGGCATCCACATTACCATAATCCCCCATCTTATCTGCCGCATGTATACTCTTTCCGCCAGGTGCTGCACACATATCGATGATGTAGTCGCCTTTTTTCGGACTGGCAGCCTCTGCTACCATCATGGAACTTACATCCTGCACCAGTATCTGTCCCTGGAGAAAAGCATCCAGCGTCAGAATATGATTGTAATCTGAGATCTTCAGTGCATATGGCAGATACGGAGCCTGCTCCACAGTAACTCCCTGTGATCTGAGGCTTGTAACAATGGCTTTTTTGGATGCCTTGTGTGTACGGCACCGCACTGTAAGTGGTCTCTCTGTAAGAAAATCTTCCAGGATCTTCTCCGTAGTTTTCACTCCATAGGCCGCGATCCACTTATTCACCAGATATTCCGGCATGGAATATTTCACGGAAAGATAACGTACCTCATTTTCTTCTCTGGAAGGAAGTTCCAGGTTCTTTAATTCCCTGGCGATCGTGCGGAGAACACCATTCACAAAAGGCTTCAGATTATAGAAACCTTTTCTCTGCGCAAGCTTCACAGCCTCATTGCACACCGCACTGTCCGGAACACTGTCCATAAATTTCAGCTGATAAACACCGCTTCGGAGGATCTCCCTGATCTGCGGTTTCATTTTATTTACGGAAACCTTGGAAAAAGAATCGATCACATAGTCAATATAGATCCGATATTCCAGAGTTCCCTCGCACACTCTTGTAATAAAGCTTCGTTCCTGTTTCGGAAGAAACTGGTATTTGGAAAGGGCATTACGGATCGCAATGTGGCTGTGCTCCCCTTCCTCCTCGATCTGTAACAGTATCTCAAGGATCAGTTCTCTTGTATTCACTCCGCTGCTAATCACGGTCTCTACCTCCTGCAAGGATAATCAGTCTCAGAAGCTGAAGAATGGATGATGCAAGAGCTGCCACATAGGTAAGTGCAGCTGCTGTCAGCACCTTTCTTGCTCCCTTTTTCTCGTCAGCACCTAAAATACCGGTAGTCTCCAGCATCGTAAGTGCTCTGGAAGATGCATTGATCTCAACCGGAAGAGTTACCAGCTGGAAAAGTACTGCAAGTGAAAACAGTGCGATTCCAAGCGTAACCAGCGGATGAATGGAAAAGATCAGTCCGACGATAAACAACGGCCAGGAAAGCTGTGAACCGATATTCGCAGCCGGCACGATCGCGGAACGGATATTCAAAGGTGCATAATTGACCGCATCCTGAATCGCATGTCCGCACTCATGTGCTGCCACGCCAACTGCTGCCAGAGAGTTTCTTCCATAGATATCCTCGGAAAGTGAAACTGTTTTCGTTCGTGGATCATAATGGTCTGTCAGGCTTCCTCTGATGGGAACAACCTGTACATCTGTGATTCCTGCTGCCCGGAGGATTCTCTGCGCTGCTTCCGCGCCTGTGATCCCGGAATGATTCCGGATTTTCCGGTATACCGCAAATGTACTCTTAAGCTTCGCAGATGCGGCAAGGGAAAGAATCATTCCGATTACAAGCAAGATCACTGTAGGATCCATTCCATAGCCATAATAACCATATCCGTACATTATTCATCACTCCCTGGAATCTGTAAACTTGTCTCCTGGTTTCAACTGACATCCCCGCAGAAAGGCGTCTGTTTCCATACGTTTCTTGCCTTCCAGCTGTACTTCATGAAGTACCAGTACATCCTGTCCGCAGGCTACATGGATGCCTTCTTTATCTGTGCTCACAACGGTACCTGGTGTCTCTTTAACCTCTGCCTGCTCAACGGAACTCTTCCATACTTTGAGAGTTTTTCCATTGATAAAGGTAAATGCACTTGGCCATGGATTTAAACCACGTACAAGACGTTCCAGTTCCTGGGCACTTTTTGAAAAATCAAGAAATCCCATTTTCTTTGAGATCATAGCTGCATACGGTGTCGTACTCTCCTCCGGCTGTTTTTCACGTACAGCTGTTCCATCGAAAATCGTCGGCAGTGTCTGGATCAGAAGCTGGGCTCCTGCCTCTGCCAGCTTGTCAAAAAGGCTTCCGCCTGTCTCATCTTTCGCAAGCGGCACCACGATCCTGGAAATCATATCGCCGGTATCCAGGCCGGTTCCCATCTGCATGATGGTAACGCCGGATTCTTTTTCTCCGTCAATGACTGCCTGCTGGATCGGTGCTGCTCCGCGGTATTTCGGAAGTAAGGATGCGTGGATATTGATACATCCGAATTTCGGCATCTCCAGGATGCTCTTCGGTATGATCTGGCCAAAAGCAGCTACAATAATGATATCCGGTGCAATTTCTGCAAGTTTTTCCACAAATTCCGGATCACGCACTTTCACTGGCTGCAGAACCGGAATGTCATGTTTCAGTGCTTCTTCTTTTACAGGGGTAGGCATCATGGTCTTGCCTCTGCCCTTAGGCTTATCCGGCTGTGTGATCACAGCCTCCACCTCATATCCGTTCTCTACCAGTGCAGCAAGAGGTGCAACTGCAAAATCCGGAGTTCCCATATAAACAATTTTCATATTATCCCGCCTTTAGTCTTCTTCGTCGTAGTCGTAAGTTACCTTGTGAAGTTCTCCCTCTACAAGCTCTGTGTACATTTTTCCATCGAGATGGTCGATTTCATGACAGAATGCTCTGGCAAGAAGCTCCTCGCCTTCGTAGATCACTTCTTCCATATTTACGTCAAGTGCTTTTACTTTCACATAGTTCGGACGTGTTACCTGTCCTGCCATTCCCGGAACACTTAAGCATCCCTCGTCACCTGTCTGCTCGCCGCTTGTCTCAAGAATCTCCGGATTGATCAGAACGATCGGGCCTTCTCCCACATCGATCACAACGATACGTTTCAGGATTCCTACCTGCGGTGCTGCCAGACCTACGCCCATTGCATCATACATGGTATCCAGCATATCCGTGATCAGCTCACTGATCTTTGGTGTCATTTCCTCTACAGGACGGGATTTTTTTGTCAGTACAGGATCTCCCTCTACTCTGATTGTTCTAAGTGCCATTTTTTCTTCTCCTTTTCATTTCAGATGATAAGCTTCTGCCGGCTGTCCGGCTTTATCAGCTCATATCAAATTGTATGTATATTTTCCGGAAACCGGAATTTATCTCTATATACTGCTCAAGCTTCTCTCTCACTGCCGTAAGAAAAGCCATGTCCACATGTTTCAGATGGAGCACCTGGCGGTATACATCCTTCACCTTTCCCACAGATGCTGCTGCAGGACCGATCATGTGAAGTTCCTCTTTCGGACTTACCCTGCGGATAAAAGCTTCTATATAATACATAGCTTTTTTCAGAAGTTCTTCATCCTGACAGGCGCCAAAAATCGTCATCATATGTGCTGCCGGCGGGTAATCCATAAGCAGCCGGTAGCCCATTTCTTCTTTATAAAATCCAGCGTAATCCTGGGTAGCTGCCGCCCGGATACTGTAGTGATCCGGCTGGTAAGTCTGTATCACCGCATGCCCCGGCTTCACTCCGCGGCCGGCACGCCCTACAGCCTGGGTAAGAAGCTGAAATGTCCGTTCCCCGCAGTGATAATCATCCATATTCAGGGAAAGATCCGCCGCGATCACGCCAACCAAGGTCACATCCGGAAAATCATGCCCCTTGACGATCATCTGGGTCCCCACCAGAATATCCGCTTCATGCCTGGAAAAAGCCGCCAATATCTTCTCATAGCTGTCTTTTGTCCTGGTGGTATCAAAATCCATTCGAAGGACTCTTGCCTCCGGAAAATCCTTCTCAAGAACCTTCTCGATCTGCTGGGTTCCTGCCTTAAATCCTCCAATGTGAGGAGATCCGCAGGATGAACAGACCTGCGGCTTCACAGTCTCATAACCGCAGTAATGACAGATCAGGCGGCTGCCATTATGCTCACTTAAAGACACATCACAATGGGGACATTTCAGCACATGACCGCAGGCACGGCAGGAAACAAATCCCGCATACCCTCTCCTGTTGAGAAAAAGCATGGCCTGTTCTTTCTTCTGAAGAGTTTCACTTAAAGAAGTTTTCAGCTCTGTACTCAGAACAGAACGGTTTCCTTTCTTTAATTCTTCCCTCAAATCCACGATTGATACCTGCGGAAGAGGTCTTTCTTCATAGCGGGCATTTAATTTCACCAGAAGATACTCCCCGCTTTCTGCGCGGCTGTAAGCAGAAAGTGAGGGTGTAGCTGAGCCCATCACCACATTCGCATGCTCCATCCGGGCCCTCTGGATGGCGGTTTCCCTTGCATGGTACCGCGGTGTATTCTCACTTTTGTAAGTGGACTCATGTTCCTCATCAATAACGATCAGTCCCAGATTGGAAAATGGTGTAAAAAGTGCAGATCTTGGTCCTACCATCACCTGCACTTCACCACGTTTCGCTCTTTTGAACTGGTCGTAACGCTCTCCCTGGGAAAGTCTGGAATTTAACACTGACACCTTATCTCCGAACATAGCATAAAACCGCCGCACAGTCTGATAGGTGAGGGCGATCTCCGGGATCAGGACAATAGCCTGTTTTCCCTCCTGTATCACCTGCTGGATCAGCCGCATGTACACCTGCGTCTTGCCGCTTCCTGTAACTCCGAAAAGAAGGGTCGGCCTTGGCTCTGGTTCCTTCCATTCCTTAAATATCTGCTCAACTGCTGCATTCTGTTCCGCATTCAGACATAATTCACAGTCTTCCTTTACCAGATCAGCCTGATTCGGGATCCGGTACATTTCCTGGCTCTCAATGCGGATCATGCCTTTTTTTTCGAAGAAATCAAAAACTGATGCACTTGCGCCAAGTTCTTTCGAGGCATACGTATATTCCAGGCTTCCGGCTTCCAGTATCGCCCGTAGAAAACGTTCTCTTGCCCTGAAACGGCTGCCGGAGAGTTCTTCCAGAAGTTCCGCTGCAGCCTGTCTTTCCCCGCAGAAAAAGATCAGCCGCTTTTCTTTTGCACGGATCTTATCCTTTACAGGAAGAACCGTCTTAAGAGCCTGGATCATGGTCGAACCATATGTCTCCTTCATCCAGGCAGCCAGGGCGATGAGACGTGATTCTGTTGTCTCATCATCTGTAGACACGCTCTGGATCGCCTTGATCCTTGTGGTGTCATATTTGGCTTTCCCTGTGACTCCGATCACATAACCTTTCCGGAGCGTGTTGCCCTTTCCAAACGGAACGGTGACAACAACGCCCGGCTTTATCTCCTGTTCCAGTTCATCCGGGATGCGGTACTGAAAATCCCGGTCAACTTTCTCATGAGAAATATCAATGATCACATCTGCATAGGTCATGCGTTTACGCTTTCCTGTCTTCTTCCAGAATTTCCTGGATCAGCACACGCTCATCCATCGGATATTTTTTGCCCTTGATCTCCTGATAATCTTCGTGTCCTTTTCCTGCGAGGACAATGATATCTCCTGGCTCACCATGGTGGATAGCATAGGCGATCGCCTCTTTACGATCCGGGATCTCCACGAATTTACCATCTGTCTTGGCCATTCCTACTTTAATATCGTCGATGATCGCCTGCGGCTCCTCATCTCTCGGATTATCAGAAGTGATAATGGTAAGGTCTGCCATTTTTCCGGAAACCTCTCCCATTTCATAACGGCGGAGTTTTGAACGGTTTCCTCCGCAGCCGAACAGGCATACCAGTCTGTGAGGGTTATATTCTTTCAGGGTACCAAGAAGGCTCTCAAGTGCCATTGCGTTATGTGCATAATCGATCATCAGAGTGAACTCATCAGATACCTTGATCATCTCGATACGTCCTTTGACTTTGGCTACCTTAAGGGCTTTGATGATGTTCTCCTCAGATACCTTGAAATGGCGGCAGATAGCAATGGCTGTCAGGGAATTGTAGATACTGAACTTGCCAGGAATGTCGATCTCTACCGG
>CAVBVT010000004.1:0-9537 GCA_963598855.1 Eggerthellaceae bacterium | reverse complement strand
ACCGGGAAGTCGAGAAGACCTTTTACATGGTAGGAAATTCCCAGATATCCTTTTCTTCCTACAAGTTTCGCATCCTCAGCACGGAGATCTGCTTTTTCGGAAAAGCCGTATGTTTCAAGCTCGCAGGTATGTCCTTCGATGATCTTCTCAAAATGCTCATCATCTCTGTTCACGATGCCCACCTTGCACTGTTTGAGAAGCATGGATTTACAGTGAAGATAATCATCGAAATCCTTGTGCTCATTCGGTCCGATATGGTCTGGTTCGATATTGGTAAAGATACCGAAATCAAAGATAAATCCCTGTGTTCTATGAAGCATCAGCCCCTGTGAAGATACTTCCATAACAACAGCGTCACAGCCTGCTTCCACCATATCATGGAAATATTTCTGCACCATGTAGGATTCCGGTGTTGTGTTAGCTGCAGGGATATGTTTCTCGCCAATGACCGCCTCAATAGTTCCGATCAGTCCAACCTTATATCCTGCATTCTCAAGGATAGACTTCACCATGTATGTTGTGGTCGTTTTTCCCTTGGTTCCTGTGATTCCGATGGTTTTCAGCTTCTGGGCCGGATGTCCGAACCATGCAGCAGAAATAAATGCCATTGCATAGCGTGTGTCCGCTACCTGGATCACAGTTACATCAGCCGGGGCTTCTACCGGTTCCTCCACGATAAGAGTCTTGGCTCCTTTGGCAATTACATCCGGTACGAATTTATGGCCGTCCACCACAGCACCTCTGATGCAGATAAAAAGGCTTCCTTCTTCTACCTTGCGAGAATCATAGACAACAGAAGTTACCTCCTGCTCTGTATTTCCCTGAAGGTATTTGTATTCAAGATGTTCCAATAAGGATAAAAGTTTCATTTCTTCTCCTCCATTTCCCCATTTTTCTGCCTGTCTCTGTGACGGCGGAAAGCGGGAAGACATGCTGGTTTTTGATTTATATATATACCATATAGAATAGCACACCTCCCCCCTGTTTTCAACGTTTCTTTCCGCCGGAAATGGCCTGTCCATGGCATTTCACGGAATATTCACTTCTTTTGAAATATTTCTTATTTAATGATCTTTTTCGTGAATATCCCTGTATTTTCTGTGAAGCCAGAATCCACCAAGTACGGTAAGTCCTGCTGCAAGTAACAACAGGGTAAAAAACTCTGTTCTCGTGTTATCGCCTGTCTTTGGATGAGAAGACACACTTCGAGCCTGGGACTCATTCTGGACTGCTGCATAATTCTGTTCTTCTGAAGATTTTTCCAATTGTGACTGCTCCTGCTGCTCTGTTGGTTCCGCTGTCACAGCCCCTCCCTCCACTGTGATCTGTGCAGATGCTTCTACGATCTGTTCTCCTGTTTCCTGGCTCGTAACTGTTACCTGATTCAGAAGTTTCTGATTCACAGATTTCTCCGGGATTTTTACAGCTGCCTGAAGAGAAACTGCTTCCCCCGGGGCGATCTGTGGGATCAGTGCTTTTGTTTTTGTGCGGTTCAGGGTGATGCCTTCCTGCTCTACAAACTGAGCCTGGATTCCTTCTGCCTGAAAACGCTCCGTCCCTACAACTGAGTGGAGTGTTTTTTCTCCAGTGTTGACGATGCAGATCTGATAAGTTACCGTTTCTCCAGGTTCTGCTTTTTCTTTATCTGCTGTTTTCTTTACTGTGAAATCGGCTTTCAGTGCCTGCAGTTCATCTGTAACTGACGCAGTTCTTGTAATGGTGACATCCGGCTTCTCTTTTATGACTGCAGTTGCTTCTATTTTATGCTCCAGAGGCTTCTCCTGCTCATTTTCCAGCGGTGCCAGAACGTACAAAGCTCTGCTTTCACCAGCCTTTAATGTAAAAATCTCTGCCTTGGCTCCTTCTGTCTGGAAATTTCCAGAACTTAAACCATCCCCGTTCTCCCAACGCTGGATGATCTTCGGGCAGGAAAACGTGCTGGTAAGATGAATGTCTGCAAGATCCAGTTTCCCTGTATTAGTCAGGTCGATCCTGTATCGGATAGTCTTTCCGGCTTTCATTTCTTTTGTTTCGGATGTCACTGTCAGATTCATGTCATCCTGTGCTGCTTCCACATCCAAAGATGGTGAAATTCCTTCTGCCAGTATCTGTGTCTCCTCATTTTCTTCCATAAGAAGAAAACTTCCTGCGCCGTTTCGATCTTTCTTCAGAGGTTCATCCTGGACAAGACTGTAGCTGGACGCCTCTGCCGGGTAACGGTATTCTTCCCGCAAAGTCAGCGGAATGCGCAGAGAAAGAGCTTCCTCCGGCATATTTTCCGTGTCTATCTTATATTCCAGTTTGGTGATTTCTGTACTTTTTCCTTTTTGATTCTTTATGGTGATTGGTGTAACAGATATGTCTCCCGGAAGCTCTGAGATTTCCGGGGAAAAATATTCTGAAATGTATGTGATAAGTGTAAAGCTCTGCTGAACTGCCGATAAATCTGGTGTTTCTTCTGGAATTGGAGTTTCTTCCGGAGCTATATTAGGAATTTTTCCTTCTGATGGTTCTGCGTATGCAAGTTGTGTACATTCTGATTCTTCTATATCTTCACCACAGGCCGTCTCTCCCTCCGGTGAGACCTCACCCGTTTCCTCCTGCTCTTCATTCTCCTGCTGTACTGTTTCCCCGGATGCCAGCTCCTCCACGTGCTCATATTCTTCCTCACTTTCCTGATCCTGAGCAATATTTTCCCCTGCTTCTTCTCTATCCTCCTGCGCCTCATTAATACTCTCCATATCTTTCCTGGCTTCTCTCTGCTCCAGCCAGCTTCTGATTCCTTCCACCCGGATCTGCAGTTCTGCTTTTCCATTCTCTCTGTCTGTCCAGCTTCCAATCTGTCCAATTGAAATATTTACATCCGTAAAATCTGCACTTTTTACAGTTTCCGGCTGGAATCCTGCACTTAATACAGCCCCTGCTGCTGCAGCGGCGATCCCGGTTTTTCGTATCCGTCTCCATATTCTGTTTTTCATAGAAATTCTCCCATCTCTGCTTCATGGCATGATATATATCTGCGGATTGTCCTGATTTATACAGATTTCGCAATCCTCACAGCATTTTTACACATAGTTTCCATATCACAGCTTACTTTTCCACAGACAAAGGCATCCCTCCCTGAAAAAACGGTGCATAACCGCCAGTGATCCTGTTAATTTGTAAATAAAGTGAATTTCTGCATCGAACTGATGCGTGAATATTTCCCACAGAACGCGGAAATAAGACTCCTTTAATTTAGCATATTCTCCGATATCATGCAACTACATATAAAAAATATAAAGTTTGTTTAAACTTTCTTTATAAATTTTCGATTTCTTTTAGAATACCGACATAATTTAAACATATTTCATCTATATAATAGACCTTGGATAGATGAAAAACCACTCTCTATCTCCCCCCTCAAAAAAAATAGTAGGAAATGAGCCGTCTGAGAAATCAGGCGGTTTTTCCTTTCCCCACATTACTGTCTGACATACGGCATATTCGCAGTCCGCATTCACTACTTGCTCATTAACCGACAAACTGTAAAGCAGTTTATCGGTTAAAATTGTATTGCATTTCACACATGGGTCTTTTATAATAAATATAATAATGTCAGGGCAGAAAATCTTTTGTCCCGGCCTGATCGCGGATTGTTCCGCAGCAGTTCAATTTTAAAGAGAAATGAGGTATTTCCTATGAGCGAAAAAACCGTAGTAGTTGCATTAGGCCACCGAGCACTTGGTACCACACTTCCTGAGCAGAAAACAGCCACACGTCTCGCAGCGAAAGCGATCGCAGACCTGGTAGAAGAAGGAACCCACGTGGTAATTTCCCACAGCAACGGTCCGCAGGTAGGGATGATCCACACCGCAATGAATGAATTCGGCAAGGCACATCCTGATTATACATTTGCACCAATGTCTGTCTGCTCTGCCATGAGCCAGGGTTACATCGGCTATGACCTTCAGAACGCCATTCGTGCGGAACTGATTTCCAGAGGAATTTTCAAACCGGTAAGCACAGTTCTTACACAGGTTGTCATTGACCCATATGACGAAGCTTTTGCTGAACCAGAGAAGATCATCGGCCGTGTTCTTAATGCTGAAGAAGCTGAGGCTGAAGAAGAGAAAGGTAACTTCGTTACAAAAGTCGGCGAAGGCCAGTACAGACGAATCCTTGCTGCACCGAAACCGCAGAAGATCGTTGAGATCGAAACCGTGAAGGTTCTTTCCCAGGCTGAGCAGATCGTTATCGCAGCAGGCGGCGGCGGAATCCCGGTTCTTGAGCAGGGCGCACAGCTGAACGGTGCCAGCGCCATCATCGAGAAAGACCGCGCAGCCGGACTTCTTGCAGAGGAGCTGAACGCAGATACCCTGATGATCCTCACAAGCGTTGAGAAAGTAAGCCTTGACCACGAGACAGATCATGAATCTTATCTGGATACCATCTCCACAGACGATGCGAAGAAATACATTGCAGACAACCAGTTTGCACCAGGTTCCATGCTTCCTAAAATCGAAGCAGGTGTTTCCTTCGTTGAGAAAGGAGCTGGACGCCGTACCATCATCACAGATATGGCCCATGCAAAAGATGGCTACTGCGAGAAGACAGGAACTATCATTAAATAATCTCTGAATATACATAAATCCCATGCTCTGCTTCCTAATGAAACTGAACATGGGATTTTTTCATATCTGTATATTACATAGATTTTCTCTCAGCGATCTCCGCCATCTTCGCCTCATTCAGACGTGTATCACCATGCACACGACTGTAGGAAAGATATCCGTTCATACGGTCGATCTTGGTCAGGTTTCTGGAACCGCATACAGGGCATACGTCCATCTCAAGCTCCTCGTGGCCGCAGTCGTCACAGTATGCAAGAGAAAGGTTCACGCCTTCATAATATCCCAGATCCATGGCTCTGCGGATCAGGGTACGGATCGCTTCTTTATTATAGCCGATGGGATAACGTACATACTGGATCTTACCGCCATTGCAAAGCTCCCAGAAACGTCCCTCCAGATCCTGTTTCTCGATCGGGGTCACATCCTCAGTTACATGGCAATGGAAACTGTTGCTCACATACGGTCTGTCTGAAACACCCTCGATAATTCCGTACATCTTACGGAACTGCTCTACCTGCAGGCCGCAAAGGCTCTCTGCCGGAGTTCCGTAGATCGCATAAAGATAACCGTCCTCTTTCTTGTACTCGTTTACCTTGTCATTGATATATCTCAGAACTTCCAGAGCAAACTCACCATCTTCTGCGATAGATTTGCCATTGTAAAGCTCCTGCAGCTCATTCAGTGCTGTAATACCGAAGGAAGCTGTCATTGGCTTCAGGATCTTGCCGATCTTTTCATTGGGTTTCAGATGTCCGCCGTAGAAACCGCCCTCGCAGTATGCAAGTGGGTTTGTAGAGGCACGCATCTGTCCCAGATATTCATAAGTACGGATGTGCAGGTTACGGATCATCTCAAGATAGAAATCCAGAACCTCGTAGAAATCTCTGCTCTCTGCTCTGGCTTTCGCAAGGATCATCGGCAGATGAAGGCTTACTGCACCAATGTTAAAACGTCCTACAAAAACAGGGGTATCGTTCTCATCAGCCGGTTCCATGCCGCCGCGCTCATACCATGGGCTTAAGAAGGCACGGCATCCCATAGGGCTGATAACTTTCTTATATTTCTTGTACATGCTGGAGATGTAGCCTGCACCTGACATGGAAAGCCAGTCCGGATACATGGTTTTGGAGGAACACTCCACACCAGCCTCAAAAATATCCTCGCAGCATTTTCCAGGGCCGTGGATCTCCTTGTCATAAAGGAAGACGATCTTAGGGAAAAGCACCGGTTTCTTATGTCCGGCCTTGCCCTGTCCGCCCTGATGGACTTTCAGGAGAGAAACCGTACACATCTTCTCAAACTGCTCAGTTCCCAGTCCCAGAGTCACTGTAACAAATGGATAATCACCTCTGGAAGAACCAACTGTATTCAGCTTGTACTCAATTCCCTGCCATCCCTGGTCGTATTCTCTGCGTACCTTATCCAGAGCATACTCAATTGCTTTCTCCTCGCGGCCTTTCCAGCTCTCATCGGAGTATTTCATAAATTCGGAAATATATTTGTCATAGCTCTTCTGGGCATACGGTGCCAGGATCTTATCTACCTCCGGCACTGTAAATCCGCCGTACTGCTGTGCTGCTGTGCTGAGGATGATATCACCCATAACATCAAAAGCAGTGTCCAGGGTCTTCGGCTCATTATACCAGACATTTCCCATCTCAAAACCGCCGCGCAGAACAGCAGCTACGTCAAAGAGACAGCAGTTCATGGTATCCAGACGTGCTGACTGGTCATGAATATAAATGTATCCGTCCTTACATGCCTGAAGCTCGTTGCGGTTCATAAAGAATTTACGGTAAAGCTCCTTGTTCAGCTCATTAAAGATCAGGCTTCGCTTGGTAGCAACAAGTGCGCTGTCTGTATTGGCATTGCTCTTATCTCCAATGTAGCGGATCGCCTGGCTCTTGGTATAGACATCATCCATCATGTGGATGAAATCCAGCTTGTAATTACGGTAATCACGGTAACTCTTGGCTACAGCCGGGTTCACACGCTCCAGGGCACCCTCTACGATATTGTGCATCTCCTGGATCTCGATCTCATTTTTTCCAAGGGAATCCGCATGCTCCTGGGCAAAACGGCAGATAAAATCCTTCTCCTCGTCTGAAAAAGTATAAAGAATACGCTCTGCTGATTTGTTCACGGCAGCCACGATTTTCTGAGGATTGAACTCCTCTCTTGTTCCGTCTTTCTTAATCACATATAACATGGCTCATCTCTCCCGAATACTATATATAGTACTATAGTTCTCTATATCTTGATTTTTCTCTATATATTGTGCTAGGCATGAGTATACCACAGCTGGGAGCAAAAGAAAAGGGATATTTCTGTATACAAAAAAATACAGACTCTTAGCACTACATGATCTCACTGCAGAAATATTCTTACAAATTCATGCTGATCCAGTCTATAATAGTATCCAGCAATCCTGGAATTGCACAAAGCAGACCAATGATCAGCCATATGATCCAGCCTTTTCCACCGGATTTTCCGGATTTTTCATTCTTAGCAGACTGGGTTTTCCCTGCTGCCCTGTCGGTATTCCGGCTGACATTTCCGCTTCTGCTGTTCTTCCTATTCGCATTCCCTGTATTTCGGTTCCCGTTGGCATTCCGGTCCGCTCTTCCGCCACGCTGCACTGTTTTGCTCCCAGGCTGATCATACTGCCGTATCAGATCACGCACTTTAGCTGAAGCGTGCTTATAATGTACCGCTCTCGGCTCATTAAGGTGATAAAGTACATCATCATTTCTATAAGGCATCCCACATAATGAACACCTTCCATTTACAACCTTTCCTCCGCAAACCTGACATTTCTCAGCCATAAACACCCTCCATTCAATCTATTCAGCAAAATAAAAGCATCCGCATTCGCAACTTGCCTGATCCATGTCAAGCGGATACTTTCTTTCATTTTTCTTTCAGTATATCACACCCTGACTTTGATACCCAGTCTTTTCCCAGCTTAACCGGCAATAATTTTCCCCATTACTGTTTCGCCTAGAGCCAACCGTTTTCCTGTTCAAAACCCGCTTCTCCATGGCTTCCCCTTATTGCTACTCCACCCATTTTCTGCTATAATACCACACAGAGCAATTATAGCAATCCCAGAAATTACTATAAGCCCAAAAATCATCAGGAGGACCGATAATGAATACAATCACAATCCCCGCAACCTATCATGCAGACCTGAACCTCCATGATACACAGATTGCAATCAAAACTGTAAAAGATTTCTTCCAGCAGACACTCTCCCAGAAGCTCAATCTTCTCCGAGTATCCGCACCGACTTTCGTAGCACCGGAATCCGGCCTTAACGATAACCTGAATGGTGTGGAGCGTCCTGTAAGTTTTGATATCAAAGCCATCGAAGGCAGCAACGCCGAGATCGTACACTCCCTGGCCAAATGGAAACGCTACGCACTGAAGAAATACGGTTTTTCCCACGGTGAGGGACTTTACACAGATATGGTAGCGATCCGCCGCGATGAAGATCTTGACAATATCCACTCTGTTTATGTAGACCAGTGGGACTGGGAGAAGATCATCTCCAAGGAAGAGCGTTCCGTAGAAACCCTTAAGGAAACTGTGCGCAATATCTACAGCGTTCTTCGTAAAACTGAGAAATACATGGCAGTACAGTACGATTATATCGAAGAGATCCTTCCAAAAGATATTTTCTTTATTACAGCCCAGGAGCTTCTTGATATGTATCCAGACTGCACACCGAAGGAACGTGAATATAAGATCGTCCGTGAGAAAGGTGCTGTATTCCTTATGAAAGTCGGCAAGACTCTCACAAACGGAGAGCGTCACGACGGACGTGCCCCGGACTACGATGACTGGGAACTGAACGGCGATATTCTGGTATATTATCCTGTACTCGACATTGCACTGGAGCTTTCCTCCATGGGAATCCGTGTAGATGAGGACGCACTTGACCGCCAGCTCACAGAAGCAGGCTGTGATGACAGAAGAGACCTTCCTTTCCAGAAAGCGATCCTTAACAAGGAACTTCCATACACCATCGGCGGCGGAATCGGTCAGTCCAGAATCTGCATGTTCTTCCTCCGCAAGGCACACATCGGTGAAGTTCATGTATCTCTCTGGCCAAAAGAGATCACAGATGCTGCAGAGGCACATGGACTTCAACTTCTGTAAAACAGCTCAGAGAAACGAGGTGATAACGTGAACATTCTGTTTTTTCTAATTCCAAAGAACGAAGTTGCCTACATCTTCGAAGATGAAACACTTCGCCAGACCCTGGAAAAAATGGAGCACCGCAAATACTCCTGCATCCCGATTCTTACCATGGACGGTAAATATCTGGGCACGATCTCAGAGGGCGATCTTCTCTGGGGAATGCGCAGAGCTGATATCCATGATATCAAAGAGACAGAAGGAGTTCCTATTATGGCGATCCCGCGCCGTGCCACCTATAAACCGGTGCATGCAGACTCCAACATGGAGGATCTTCTGGACCGTGCCATCAACCAGAACTTTGTTCCGGTTGTAGATGACCAGGGAGCTTTTATCGGAATCATAACCAGAAAGTCGATCATCAAATACTGCTATAATGAAATGAAAGCTGCACAGGAGGCAGCCGGACAGGACGCTGAATAAGTCCCCCTGACCTGCCAGCCGATCATTCGATTCTTCACCCGTACAGCAATCAGCACAACAGCAAAAAAGAGGATGACATCCGCTGTTAATTTGTTAATTACCAGCGGACCGTCATCCTTTTCTTATCGACACCCTTGAAAAACAAATTTCCATAACACTTCTGATTATCTGCACGCCATATCTAATGCACATTAATCTACATATTTCTGGAAATTACCAAATAAGCTTGTTATTCAAGTCATAATTATGATATGGGTGTCAAAACATAATAATTATCGTCCATAGTAATCTATGTTCCTTG
>CAVBVT010000003.1:0-57849 GCA_963598855.1 Eggerthellaceae bacterium | reverse complement strand
GTAGAACACCAGCCTTCCAAGCTGGATACGTGGGTTCGATTCCCATCACCCGCTTCTCTGTTGCAAACAGAGGAATGTGTCTGTAGCTCAGCTGGATAGAGCAACGGCCTTCTAAGCCGTGGGTCGGGGGTTCGAATCCCTTCAGGCACGTTGTGGTGGGTATAGCGCAGTTGGTTAGCGCGCCAGATTGTGGCTCTGGAGGCCCAGGGTTCGAATCCCTGTATCCACCCTTCGCCCATTGGGCTATCGCCAAGCGGTAAGGCACAGCACTTTGACTGCTGCATTCGCTGGTTCGAATCCAGCTAGCCCAGTCCTTTTTTATGGGGTATTAGCTCAGTCGGTAGAGCACTTGACTTTTAATCAAGTTGTCCGGGGTTCGAATCCCCGATGCCTCATTGATTTAAGAGCACTGCCAATCTGGTAGTGTTTTTTTCATACCTGAAGTTTGAAAATGATGAAGATATGATATTAAAATCATATAGGCGGATATGGCGGAATTGGCAGACGCGCTGGTTTTAGGTACCAGTGGGCAACCGTGCAGGTTCAAGTCCTGTTATCCGCACTAATTAAGAAGATTTTCTGTAGATTTTGAATTTATGGAAAGTCTTTTTTGCTTTACAATTTCTCCCCTTCATTCACTTCCTCAATAAACACCTTATCTTCGGCCTGCTGATCTGTAAAATAAAATCTCAGCACAGCCTGGGGCCAGTTGAGGGTGATGATGGCTTTTTTATCCCGGGTCTTTCCTGCGGCCTGGATCTGGTCTACAAGGTCTGCAAGGACTTCGCGGGTGAGATATCCGCCCCTCCAGTGAAACGTGAACTCACGGCCTTTTTTGGCGGCCTGGAGAGCGCGCTTGTAGACGTCTTCCAGTTTGGTGAAGGAGAGCTTTTTCTCACGGTAGTAGGAATGGCTTCCATCCGGGCAGGATGGGGCAGGAGCGATCAGCGGTTCGTGGTCGCGGAAGATGTTTTTGTCATCTAGATTAAAGTAGTCGTATCGGATGCTGACAGAATCATCTTCGTTTTTGCCAAGAGTATTGTCAAAAGTGGCATCCAGATGGTAGTACTGTCCATTAATGCGGACAATGTTCCAGGTATGGCGGTATTTGATGCCTTTTTCCGGATTATTTCCGCAGATAGCGATAATACACCAGACACCAAGGGCATCGCAGAGGACTTTTACAGATTTGGCGATTCCCTCGCAGACACCTACGCCGTGTCCAAGAGGCCCGATGATCTCGTGGGAGTACGGCTTTTTCAGCTTGTCATAGCGGATATTTTCGCAGATAAAGTCGTGGACATATTTTTCCTTATCCCACTCCGAGAACTTTGCAGCAGGGCGCACAAGCTTCTCTACGCGGGCATGAAGCGCTTTCTGGTGTTCGCGGATCTTGCTTTTGTCAAAAATGTATTCCGGGATCAAGATGAGATTGGGGGAATCTTTATAATAACGGTACTTGAAGCCCACAGCCCAGAAGATCTCCGGATGATCCAGACGAAGCTGGAAAAACACATCATAAAGCCAGTTTCCGTCTGTAGTGGGAACCTGGGGCAGCAAAATCTCATCAGAAAGATTCATAAGCCCGGCCAGCATTGCACGGTATATATTCTGTTTGTCTTTCGGCATTCTGCCGTAGTAATATTCTTCAGCCTGTTTCATATATAAATGACCTGCAGCAGCTCAAAAATCTAAGATGCTGCAGGAACTCCTTTCATAAAAAGTCAACAGAAAAATTATAACACATATGCTCTAAGAGCGTATAAAAAACATGCAGAACCATCCGGAAAAGATGTATCCTGCATGTTTTACTTTATTTATATGGTCAATAACTGCGGCACGGCATCAGCCATTATACAGCTGGTAATACCGTCCCTTCTGCGCAAGCAGCTCCTCATGGGAACCACGCTCAATAATATGTCCCTGCTCCAGAACCATAATGCAGTCACTGTTGCGGACTGTGGAAAGTCTGTGAGCGATAACAAAGGTTGTTCTGCCTTCCATCAGCTTATCCATACCATCCTGCACCAGTTTCTCGGTACGGGTATCAATGGAGCTGGTGGCCTCGTCCAGAATCAAAACAGGCGGGTCTGCAACGGCAGCACGGGCAATGGAGAGAAGCTGTCTCTGGCCCTGGCTTAAGTTTGCGCCATTTCCACGGAGAAGAGTGTTATAGCCCTGGGGTAGCCTGCGGATAAAACCGTCGGCGTTGGCAAGTTTAGCAGCAGCGATAACTTCTTCATCTGTGGCATCCAGCTTGCCGTAGCGGATATTTTCCATAACAGTTGCTGTGAACAGGTTGGTATCCTGAAGAACGATACCCATGGAACGACGGAGATCATCTTTTTTGATCTTGGAGATGTTGATGCCGTCGTAGCGGATCTTACCTTTCTGAATGTCGTAAAAACGGTTCAGAAGATTGGTGATTGTGGTTTTTCCCGCACCTGTAGATCCTACGAAGGCGATCTTCTGGCCGGGCTGTGCGTACATGTTGATATCGTGAAGAACGATCTTATTGGAATTGTATCCAAAATCAACATCCTCCAGAACCATGTCGCCTTTCAGCTCGATGTAATCTGTAGTGCCTTCAGCCTTATGGAAATGTTTCCATGCCCAGCGTCCGGTACGCTTGTCAGACTCTGTGAGAACGCCGTTTTCTTCTTTTGCATTGACAAGAGTAACATAACCTTCATCAACTTCCGGTTTTTCATCCAGAAGGTCAAAGATACGTTTGGCACCTGCAAGAGCCATAACAATACTGTTGAACTGCTGGCTGACCTGGTTGATCGGCATGTTGAAACTCTTGTTGAAAGTCAGGAAACTTGCAAGTCCTCCAAGGGTGAAATTTCCGATTCCGTTGATCGCCAGGATACCGCCTACAATCGCGCAGACTACATAGCTGACATTTCCAAGCTGAGCAACAACCGGCATCAGGATGTTGGCAAAACGGTTGGCATTATCTGCACTTGTGAAAAGCTGGTCATTCAGCTCGTTGAATTTCTCAATGCTTTCATCCTCATGGCAGAAAACCTTGACAACTTTCTGGCCTTCCATCATCTCTTCAATGTAGCCGTTGACAATACCAAGGTTGGTCTGCTGCTCCAGGAAATATTTTCCGCTTAAGCCTGCAAGTTTACGGCTGGCAGTAAGCATGATGGCAACCATGAGCAGGGTAACAACCGTAAGCGGAACATTCAGGATCAGCATGCTGACCAAAACGCTGACAATAGTGATCACGCTGGAAAGCAGCTGAGGAAAACTCTGGCTGATCATTTGACGTAAGGTATCGATATCATTTGTGTAAATGGACATGATATCACCGTGGGCATGGGTGTCGAAATATTTGATAGGAAGAGTTTCCATTTTTGCAAACATGTCGTTTCGAAGGTTGCGTAAGGTTCCCTGGGAAACGTTGATCATGATGCGGTTGTAAGTATAAGTAGCAGCAACGCCGATAGCGTAAAAACATGCTACGCGCGCGATGGCTGCAGTTAAGGGGCCGAAGTCCGGTGTGTCAGCGTTCAGAAGAGGCGTGATATACTGGTCGATCAGGGTTTTCATAAACATGGTTCCCTGAACGTTGGCCAAAACGCTGACAAAAATGCAGATCACTACGATCACGATATGAATGTTATAGCTCTTCAAAATATAACGGGCAAGACGTCCGAGAAGTTTACCCGGCTGTTCCGGTGTTCCCATACCTTTCGGACCAGGACCGCCCGGGCCTTTCGTGTTTTGTTTTTTCAAGCCGGCTCACCTCCCTCGTCAAAATCACCGGCGCCGCCGGTCTGTGAATTAAATACATCCTGATAGATGGCGTTGGTCTTAAGAAGTTCTTCGTGAGTACCAAAACCATTTACTTCACCGTTGTCCATAACAATGATGCGGTCTGCATTCTGGATACTGGAAACACGCTGCGCAATGATCAGCTTCGTGGTATCCGGGATCTCTTCTGCAAAAGCACGGCGGATCCTTGCGTCAGTGGCAGTATCTACAGCACTGGTGGAGTCATCCAGGATCAGGATTTTCGGCTTTTTCAGAAGGGCACGTGCAATACAGAGACGCTGCTTCTGACCGCCGGAAACATTGGAACCGCCCTGTTCAATGAACGTATTGTACTTATCCGGCATTTTTTCGATGAAATCATCGGCACAGGCAAGCTGACATGCACGGCGGCATTCTTCCTCTGTGGCGTTCTTATTGCCCCAGCGAAGATTTTCCAGGATAGTTCCTGAGAAAAGTACGTTTTTCTGAAGGACTACGGAAACCTGATTCCTCAGAGTCTCCAGGTGGTATTTGCGGACATCAATGCCGCCCACACAAACAGAACCGTCTGTCACATCATAAAGACGGCTGATCAGGTTTACAAGGCTGGATTTGGCACTTCCGGTACCTCCAATGATTCCGATGGTCTCGCCGGAACGGATAGAGATATTGATATCTTTCAGAGCGGGCTCCTTGCTGTCTTTCTTATAGCTGAAGTTTACGTGGTCAAAGGTGATGCTTCCGTCCGAAACTTCTGTTACAGGCTTCTCGGGGTCTGTGATGTCAGCAGTGTCATTGATAACTTCTGTGACACGCTCTGCACTTGCAATACTCATTGTTACCATAACGAAAACCATGGAAAGCATCATAAGGCTCATGAGAATATTCATGCAGTAGGTGAGAAGACTCATAAGCTCACCTGTAGTCAGGGAACTGCCTACGATCATCTTTGCGCCAAGCCAGCTGATACCAAGGATGCAGGCGTAAACAGTAAACTGCATCAGAGGCATGTTCATGACAACGATCTTCTCGGCACTTAAGAACATTTCGTATACTTTGTTGCAGGCTTTCTGGAATTTGCTGATCTCATAATCTTCACGGACGTAAGCCTTAACAACGCGGACAGCACCGATATTTTCCTGAACACTTGCATTCAGGTCGTCGTATTTACGGAATACGGCCTGGAAATATACGGTAGCTTTTCGCATGATAAAGATCAGGCAGGCACCAAGGAAGATTACTGCAACCAGGTAAATACTTGCAAGCTTCGCATTGATGAGAAATGCCATGACCATGGCGCAGATCAGGCTGGCAGGTGCACGGGTGCACATACGCAGGATCATCTGATAGGCATTCTGCAGGTTGGTGACATCTGTAGTAAGACGGGTGATCAGACCGGCAGTGCTGTACTTGTCGATATTGGAAAAAGAAAAGGTCTGGATGTTGGTGTACATGGCTTTTCGGAGGTTTCTGGCAAAACCTGTTGATGCCAGTGCTCCATATTTTCCACCCATGACACCGGCCCATAGGCCGCACAGGGCAAGAACTACCATAACTGCACCCATCCGATAGATATGGCCGATATTTCCGGCTTCCACACCTTTATCAATAATGGAAGCCATGGCCAGGGGGATCAGAGTCTCAAAGAGAACTTCCAGAATCATGTAAAAAGGTGTGAGAAATGATGCCTTTTTAAACTCCCTGACCTGGGCCAGCAGGGTTTTAAGCATAAAAAAACTCCTTTCTTCTACTGTTCAAAAAGATAGCACCCCTGAAAAAAAATCAGAGCTGCTACAGAACAGATGTATTGTTCAGATACTATTATCGGGGAAAATATTTTTTATGTCAAGACAAATGTGTGTGAAAAGCTTGACATAATTCGGGTTAAGCGGTATATTAAGGGTTAATATTTACCTATAAAATAGGGAAAGAATGTGTGATTCAGATCCCTTGTTGCAGCAGAGCCGGTGGAATCAGGAACTGCTATAGGGTCTATATAGAGAGTAACCGGATCAGGCGGCTTCCTGTAGGATCGCGAAAAACGATGAACAGTGAGAAAAGCAGTTATCCGGTTATAAACAAGCAGTGAACGCGGAGCTTTTTATCCGCTGGAATTTATGTGAGGGAGGATTTTATATGGAAATCAGACAGTCAGCAGAGGATTACCTGGAATCAATTCTGGTTTTATCTAAGAAAGGCGGCGGGGTTCGTTCTATTGATATTGCTACCAGGCTTGGTGTTTCCAAGCCAAGTGTCAGCCACGCGATGAAGCTTCTCCGTGAGGACGGATATATTGCAATGGATCGTTACGGTACAGTAACACTTCTGGAGAAAGGTGCAGAGATCGCCAACCAGATCTATGAGCGTCATACGGTCTTGGCCAAGATGCTTGAGGGACTTGGGGTTCCGTCCGATATCGCACTTGAGGATGCTTGCAAGATGGAGCATGATATCAGCCAGGAGAGCTTTGAGAGGATCAAGGCACATTATAATAACTTCATTAAGAAAGAAGAAACAGAGGCAGAATAAGAATCGTATGCTTACATAAAAAAAGAAGTGTATGAGAGTTGGAGGTTGATAACTTTCATACACTTCTTTTTTTGTGGGCATTCTGTGTTTTGAACGCTCCAACTGGCAGGTCGCGAAGCGGATTGTGAATGTCCGCTTTACTTTCCGATTTCAGGTAAGCATTATGTAAAAATGCTTATGCAGTCTGTTTCTCTGAGTTTGTCTCCGGCAGCTGTGCCAGGATGATGGCTGCGAACATGATCACACAGCCGAGAAGTTCTTTGGCAGAAAGTTTCTGTCCAAGGAGCACCCAGCCTGCAAGTACGGAGATGCAGGATTCCAGGGAAAGGATCAGGGAGGCTACTGTCGGGTTTACGTTTTTCTGACCTACGATCTGCAGGGTGTAGGCAACGCCGCAGGACATCACACCTGCATACAGGATGGGAAGCCATGCGGTGAGGACGGAAGAAATCTGAGGGTGTTCCAGGAACAGTGCAAGGATCGTGGAAAGGATACCGCACACCAGGAACTGGAGGCAGGACAATTTTACCCCGTCTGTTTTCGGGGAAAAATAATCAATAACCAGAATATGCAAGGAAAAAAGAACTGCACAGATCAGTACAAGAATATCACCAAGTCCAATGGAAAAGCCGTCTGTAATGCAGAGAAGATAAAGCCCCACAAGAGCAATAACAACGGCTGCCCAGATAAAAGGGCTGCATTTCTTTCCAAGGAAAAGGCTGATAATCGGGACAATGATAATATAGCAGGCGGTGATGAAACCGGCTTTACCTACGGTTGTGTACTGAATGCCAAACTGCTGGAAGTTGCTGGCTGCAAAAAGTGCGATCCCGCAGGCAATGCCGCCGATCCAGAGGTCACGATTCTTGTATGGAGAAGCTGCTGCAGTTGTGGCTGCGGATTTTTGGGTACCATTTGATGCGGATTCTGGTATTGCGGAACCTGCACTGCCAGAAGAAGTGTCCCTGGAGCGGTTAAGAAGTAGAATGACAGGGACAAGGACAAGTGCGCCGATAAGGGAACGCACGCCGTTAAATGTAAAAGGGCCGACATATTCCATACCGACACTCTGGGCTACAAAGGCGATTCCCCAGATCGTGGCAGCCAGGAGCAGGCAGAGGGAATTTTTCAGAGGCATTTTCTGTGAGTTCATGATAAAAATCCTTTCGTATATTTAGCAATCCCAGGAATTAATGCATCAAAAGGAAGTTGGGCAGAACATGATGCAGTAATTTCTGGGATTGCTATAAAAGACCCCGGGGAACTTGGGCAGCTTCCCGGGGCATTCTTTATTGATCTGTCGAAGCAGTCTTCGGCAAAAATTAGTTCTGATTCTGGTTGTTCTTAACTTCTGCAAGCTTCATAGCACGAACTTTCAGCGGCAGACCGAACAGTGTGATGAATCCGTCAGCATCATGGTGGTCATACATATCACCGGTTGTAAAGGAAGCAAGGGACTCATTGTAAAGGCTGTATGGAGAAGTTGTACCATTCTTGATGATGTTTCCTTTGTAAAGTTTGAATTTAACTTCACCTGTAACATATTTCTGAGTGGACTCGACAAATGCCTGGATAGCCTCACGAAGCGGTGTGTACCATTTTCCTTCGTAAACAACCTGTGCGAACTGGCTGCCAAGTTTCTTCTTAGCTTCCATTGTCTCACGGTCAAGGATCAGCTCCTCAAGCTGGTCATGAGCTGCCATCAGGATTGTTCCGCCAGGTGTCTCATAAACACCACGGGATTTCATACCAACAACACGGTTCTCAACGATATCTACGATACCGATTCCGTTCTCGCCGCCAAGTTTGTTAAGCTCTGTGATGATCTCGGAAACTTTCATTGCTTTTCCGTTGAGAGTTTTCGGAACACCCTGCTCAAATGTCATGGTAACTTCAGTTTCTTTATCCGGAGCTTTCTCAGGAGTTACGCTTAATACAAGCATGTCGTCATAGTTCGGAGCCTGGGACGGATCCTCAAGCTCAAGTCCCTCATGGCTGATGTGCCAGAGGTTTCTGTCACGGCTGTAGCTGTGGCTTGCATCGAATGGAAGAGTGATGCCGTGAGCTTTACAGAACTCGATCTCATCTTCACGGGACTGCATGGTCCACAGATCTGTCATACGCCATGGAGCGATGATCTTGATGTCCGGGGCAAGAGCTTTGATACCAAGCTCAAAACGGATCTGGTCATTTCCTTTACCTGTAGCACCGTGGCAGATGGCAACTGCGCCCTCTTTACGTGCAATCTCAACAAGTTTCTTGGCGATGACCGGACGAGCCATGGATGTTCCAAGAAGGTAAGAATGCTCGTAAACAGCACCAGCCTCTACACATGGCATGATGAAGTCGTCGCAGAACTCATCAACGATATCTTCGATATATAATTTGGAAGCACCGGACATTTTTGCTCTTTCTTCAAGGCCGTCCAGCTCGTTTCCCTGTCCGCAGTTTACACAGCAGCAGACAACGTCATAGTCAAATGTCTCTTTCAGCCACGGGATCAGGGCTGTGGTATCAAGACCACCGGAATACGCTAAAACAACTTTTTCTTTCATAATATATGTCCTCCTGAGATTTTTTGGATTTTGTATCGCTCCGGGATTTTTTTCGGGGCGGTGAATTTAAAAAAAAATTATCTGGAAAAGGTATGCTGTTTTATAACTTTACCAGAGTGAATAAATATTCATATGCAGAAAAACGATTTTTTTCGCTGTCCTGTTGACATGGCTTAATATACACCAGATTTTATAAATATGCAAGAGATAATTTGAAAAATATAAAAAAATTTTTGCATAAAAATGCAACATAAAATACGAAATATTATAAGAAAATACAAGAAAAACAGAAAAGACCGTGAAAAATCAAAGAAAATGGCTATTGCATAATATGCAGAGAAGATGTATAATCTATCCATTGATAAAGCGGACATACGGGCAGGCGGCACAGGCAGACTGCAGATGTCCGCTTGAGCTGTGCAGAAGGTTTGACTGACGGAACCGGTGAGAGAAGATCCGGGAAGCCCGGGCAGGAACAGGGCTGTATAGATGACTGAGACCGTAAGAGATACGGCAGAGGAGGAATGTGAAAGATGGTTAAAGCAGGAATTATCGGTGCTACAGGATACGCAGGAAATGAGATCGTAAGACTTCTTCTTGGACATAAGGATGTCGAGATCAAATGGTTCGGATCCCGAAGCTATATAGATCAGCAGTATGCAGACATTTATCAGAACTTTTTCAAACTGGTAGATGCCAAATGTATGGATGACAACATGGCAGCACTTGCAGATGAGGTAGATGTGATCTTTACTGCAACACCGCAGGGACTGTGTGCATCCCTTATTAATGAAGAGATCCTTTCCAAATGTAAAGTGATCGATTTAAGCGCGGACTTCCGTATTAAAGATGTGAAGAAATATGAGAAATGGTACGGAATCGAGCACAAATCCCCACAGTTTATTGAGGAAGCAGTTTATGGTCTCTGCGAGATCAACCGTGAGGATATCAAGAAGGCAAGACTGATCGCCAACCCGGGATGTTATCCGACATGCTCCACGCTTTCTATTTACCCATTATTAAAGGAAGGTCTTATTGATCCGAACACGATCATCATTGATGCAAAGTCCGGAACTTCAGGAGCAGGAAGAGGAGCAAAAGTTCCGAATCTTTACTGCGAAGTCAATGAGAGCATCAAGGCATACGGTGTTGCAACACACAGACATACACCGGAGATCGAGGATCAGCTTGGATATGCCTGCGGACAGGAAGTGATGATCAACTTTACCCCGCATCTTGTTCCGATGAACAGGGGAATCCTGGTGACAGCTTATGCTTCCCTTACAAAGGACGTTACCTATGAGGAAGTGAAAGCAGCATATGACAAGTATTATAAAGATGAGTTCTTTGTACGTGTGCTGAACAAAGATGTATGCCCGCAGACAAGAAATGTGGAAGGCAGCAACTTCGTAGATGTAAACTTTAAGATCGACCCGAGAACAAAGAGAGTCATCATGATGGGTGCCATCGACAACCTTGTAAAAGGTGCAGCAGGACAGGCAGTCCAGAATATGAACCTGATGTTTGGATTTGACGAGAATGAAGGACTGAAGCAGATTCCGATGTGCCCGTAAATCAGAAAGATCATAAATAAAATACGGTGGCTGCCGGAAGAGTTTAACCGAATGAACTGCGAAGCAGTAATTCGAAGCAGAGCTGCGTAACGGATATCCGTATTGTGGCAGGCAGAATCCGGTACCATTGTTGAGAGGAGACATATATATGAAGATAATCGACGGCGGCGTAACAGCTGCAAAAGGTTTCCAGGCAGCATCAACAGCTGCTGAGATCAAATATAAAGGCCGTACAGATATGGCTATGGTGTTCAGTGAAGTTCCATGCGTGGCTGCAGGAACTTTCACAACCAATGTGGTGAAAGCTGCTCCTGTAAGATGGGATCAGGACATTGTATACAATCATCAGGGAGCAAGAGCAGTGATCTGCAACAGCGGAATTGCCAACGCATGTACCGGTGAGGAAGGATTCGGCTACTGTAAGGAAACTGCCAAAGCAGCAGCAGAAAGCCTTGGAATCCCGGAAGACAGCGTACTGGTAGCATCCACAGGTGTTATCGGAATGCAGCTTCCCATCGATCGCATTGCAAACGGTGTAAAAGCCATGGCTCCGAAGCTTCAGGGAACCCGTGAGGCAGGACTTGAGGCTGCAAAAGCCATCATGACAACAGACACAGAGAAAAAAGAAGCAGCTGTTGAGATCGAGATCGGCGGAAAAACAGTTACAGTCGGCGGCATGTGCAAAGGATCAGGAATGATCCACCCGAACATGTGCACAATGCTTGGATTTATCACAAGTGATGTGGATATTTCCAAAGAGCTTCTTCAGGAAGCACTCAGTGAGGACATCAAGGACACCTACAACATGGTATCTGTTGACGGAGACACCTCCACAAATGACACTGTCCTCCTCCTTGCAAATGGCCAGGCCGGCAACCCGAAGATCACAGAAAAAAATGCAGATTATGAAGAGTTCAAAAAAGCACTCAACTACGTAAATACAACCCTCGCGAAAAAAATCGCAGGAGACGGCGAAGGAGCAACAGCACTCTTCGAAGTCAAAGTCATCGGCGCAGCAACCAAGGCAGAAGCCGTAACCTTAAGCAAATCCGTAGTAACTTCATCTCTTACAAAAACAGCCATCTACGGACACGATGCCAACTGGGGCAGGATCCTCTGCGCCCTCGGCTACTCCGGAGTCCAGTTCGATCCGGAAAAAGTAGACCTTTACTTCGAAAGCAAAGCAGGAAAGATCAAGATCATCGAAAACGGAGTATCTACAGGATACAGTGAAGAGGAAGCAACAAAGATCCTCTCTGAAGACGCAGTAACAGCGATCGCAGACATGAAGATGGGCCAAGCCAGTGCAACCGCATGGGGATGCGACCTCACATACGATTACGTTAAGATCAATGCGGATTATCGTTCTTGATGTAAGAACTCTGTAGAACGGGTTTTGTTGCTGTTTGGTTGGAATTTAGTCTCTGGCTGAAAGCTGAGGAAGACCCTTAGGGGGAGCGAGCTCGGAGTTGCGAAGCCCGCACGCTCCCCCTAAGAACCCCCTCCGTTGGGCACGCTTGGCTGTGCCGTGGAGAACTTTCGTTCCCGAAGACTTCCGACGCGCTTTTGCCTCCAAGGGAGGCAAACAGCCCGTTCCCCGTGGCCAGAGGGGAGGAGCGCGAGGAGGGGAAGCGGCCTTCGGAACTCCGAGTGCCTCCCCTCCTCGCAAAGTTCCACAGCCTACAAGCTGCAAATAAACAGAAACCCAGTTCCACATATCCCCTCCCCCAGCCAGAGCCCCCTAAAATTAATTAAAAAAAGTACAACATACAAAACAAAACCTTTTTCAAACCATATCATTTTTCAAAAAAAGGAGATACCACTATGGTGAATCAGAAATATCTTGACAAGGCAGAGGTTCTCATAGAAGCCCTGCCATACATCCAGCGGTTTAACCGCAAGATCGTAGTTATCAAGTACGGCGGCAGTGCCATGCTTGATGAAGAACTGAAACGCAATGTCATCAAAGACGCAGTCCTTCTGAAACTGGTTGGCTTCAAACCGATCATCGTTCATGGCGGCGGCAAGGAAATCAGTCGCTGGGTTGGTAAAGTTGGCATGGAGCCTCGTTTTGTAAACGGCCTCCGTGTAACAGACAAAGATACCATGGAGATCGCAGAGATGGTTCTTGCCAAAGTAAACAAAGAACTGGTAACTCTGGTAGAATCTCTTGGCGTACAGGCAGTTGGTGTCAGCGGTAAAGACGGCGGCCTTCTCCAGTGCAAGAAGAAACTTTCCAAAGGCGAAGACATCGGTTACGTAGGTGAAGTTACAAAAGTTAATCCGAAGATCCTCCAGGATCTACTGGAAAGAGACTTCCTTCCTATTGTATTCCCGATCGGCTTTGATGAGAATTTCGACACATATAACATCAACGCAGACGATGCAGCCTGCGCCATCGCAGAAGCCATCAATGCAGAGAAACTTGCTTTCCTTTCTGATATTGAAGGTGTTTACAGAGATGCAGAAGATCCATCAACTCTGATCTCCGAGCTTCGTGTAGACGAGGCACAGCAGCTGATCACAGATGGACATGTAGGCGGCGGTATGATCCCGAAGCTGAAAAATTGTATCGATGCAATTGAGAACGGTGTAAACAGAGTCCATATCCTTGACGGAAGGATCCCGCACAGCTTACTGCTTGAGATCTTTACAAACAAAGGTATCGGAACTGCAATTTTAAAAGATGACGGGGAGAAATATTACAATGAACATGCATGATCAGATGGAAGAATCAGAAGTTAGTATTCTTCATACATATAATCGTTTTCCAGTAGTATTTGAGAAAGGTGAAGGATGTCACCTTTATGATTCCGAAGGAAAAGAATATCTGGATTTTGCAGCAGGTATTGCTGTAAATGCCCTTGGATATCACTATCCTGGATATGATGAAGCTCTTAAAAGCCAGATCGACAAACTGACACATATTTCCAACCTGTACTACAATGAGCCGATCATTGATGCAGGTGCGAAACTTGTACAGGCCAGCCATATGGAGAAGGCATTTTTCACAAACTCCGGTACAGAGGCAATCGAAGGTGCCCTGAAAGCTGCCAAGAAATATGCTTATGCAAGAGATGGACATGCAGGTCATGAGATCATTGCCATGAACCATTCTTTCCACGGCCGCAGCATCGGTGCTCTTTCTGTAACAGGAACTGTACACTACAGAGAGCCGTTTGAGCCTCTGATGGGCGGTGTGAAATTCGCGGATTTCAATGATCTTGAGAGCGTAAAAGCTCAGGTAACAGATAAGACATGTGCGATCATCGCAGAGACAGTACAGGGCGAGGGCGGTATTTATCCGGCTACAAAAGAATTCTTGGAAGGTCTTCGCAAGCTCTGTGATGAGAAGGATATCATCCTGATCCTGGACGAGATCCAGTGCGGTATGGGACGTACCGGACATTATTTTGCATGGCAGGCATACGGTGTGCAGCCGGATATCATGACCTGTGCAAAAGCTCTCGGCTGCGGTGTTCCGGTAGGTGCTTTTGTCCTCAATAAAAAAGCGGCAGCATCATCCCTGGAGCCAGGTGATCACGGAACTACATACGGCGGAAACCCATTCGTATGTGCAGCAGTCAGCAAAGTATTCGACATCTTTGAGAAAGACCAGATCCTTTCCCATGTACAGGGATTAACTCCGTATCTGGAGAAGAAGCTGGATGAACTTGTTGAGAAATATGACTGTGCAGAAACCAGAAGAGGAAGTGGTTTCATGCAGGGAATCGTGATCAAGGGATGTCCGGTAGGGGATGTAGTAAAGAAAGCCCTTGCAAAAGGCCTCCTTGTGATCTCAGCAGGAAGCGATGTACTCCGTCTTGTACCTCCGCTTATCATCACAAAAGATGACATCGACAAGATGGCTGACATCCTTGCAGAGTGCATGGAATAAGAAGAAATAGAAAAAGTTCTGAACTCGCTGGATAAAAAAGCAGATAGAGGAACGACAGAACTGAAAACAGAACAGCAGTATTTTTCAGGAGAAGAGCAAAACTTCGAATGGAAGATGCTGCTGTTTTTTATGTCATAAGAAATTACTCCGTAATGTTCCAATGACATAAAAAAGCCCTCCAGGCAGGATCGCATTGCGTCGGAGATATGTTGCTGAAGCAACAGAACATACGCACGTTCGCACGTAAATGCATCACATTACCAATATATATAAAATATATAATAGTTATATCATATAGTACCCAAAAAATCTGACTGTGTGTTAAAAAATAAACAAAACAGGGAAAGAAACACCAACAAAATGCACAAAAAAATGAGCAATTCTGAGCTTAAATTGCACATTCATACAGTTGATTTTAGAACGCCATGTGTTATAATTTTTGTGGTTAAAAAATTTATGTGAGGGGTGAATATTTTGAAAAAATTATTAACCGTCATGTGTACTTTTCTGACAGTATTTCTGGCGTGCCCTGTGGGTGTATGGGCAGCGGAAAACAGTGAGAAAACAGCAGCCGTGCCGTTGTGGCTTTGTATTCCTTTTGCAGGACTTCTTCTGTGCGTTGCAGTGATGCCTCTGGTAAAAGGTGAGTGGTGGGAGTCACATCAGCCGATCGTGGTTGCATTCTGGATCATACTCATGATTATTCCGTTTGCGGTTGTTTATGGCGTCGGAAAAACTACAGAAACAGTACTTGAGTGTGTGATCAATGATTATCTTACCTTCATCATCCTGTTATTCGGATTGTTCTGTGTATCCGGTAACATCACGGTTGAGGGCGATTTTGCAGGTTCACCAAGGGTAAATGTAGGACTTCTTGCACTGGGAACTTTGCTTGCAAGCTGCATTGGAACTACCGGGGCCAGTATGCTGATGGTTCGTCCGGTGATCAAAATGAACTCCTGGAGAAAGCGCAAAGGTCATATCATGATCTTTTTCATCTTCATGGTATCCAACATGGGCGGCTGCCTGACACCAATCGGTGATCCGCCGCTTCTGATGGGCTTTATGCGAGGCGTTCCATTCTTCTGGAGCCTGCATCTTTTCCCGGTACTGATATTTAACATGGTGATCCTTCTGTTTGTGTTCTACCATCTGGATATGCGTTCTTATAAGAGAGATATCGCAGATGGACGGAAACCGGACATCAGCAAACCTGGTACAGAGTTTAAGATCGAGGGTCTTCATAACATTATCTTCCTGGTGATGATCGTTGTGGGTGTTATCTTAAGCGGTATGCTTCCGGGGATGTCGGCATTTCAGGATGCAGCCGGCAATGTAAAGGGAATCCATATTTTCGGTGAGGTTACTTTAAGTTACCCGTCGATCATCGAGATCGTTCTGATTCTGGCAGCTGCGTTTCTGTCCTTTAAGACAACAGATAAAAAGATCCGTGTGCGGAACCATTTTACCTGGGGTGCAATCCAGGAGGTTGCGGTACTTTTTATCGGAATCTTTATTACCATGCAGCCGGCTCTGATGCTTCTGAAAGCAGTTGGACCGAACCTTGGAATCACCGAGCCTTATCAGATGTTCTGGGCTACAGGAGCACTGTCCAGTTTCCTGGACAATACACCGACATATCTTGTATTCCTGACAACAGCAGGAACTCTTGGATTTACAAACGGAATCGCAACAACATTAGGAACTATTCCTGTGAAACTTCTTTCCGCGATTTCCTGCGGTGCCGTATTTATGGGTGCCAATACATATATCGGCAATGCGCCGAACTTTATGGTCAAGACACTTTCTGACGAAAATGGTATCAACATGCCTTCCTTCTTCGGATACATGGGCTGGTCCATTTGTTTCCTGATACCGGTGTTCATCATCGATATGCTGGTATTCTTTTTATAAGGTAGGAGGATCAATATGCAGGAAAACAACATTCGAGAGAAATGCAGAGAGCTTGCTACCAGGCTTTATGAGCTGGATGGCGAGGTTTATAAAAGCGTAGGATCTTCCCTTGGACGTACCTTTACCGGTGATAGAGAGAGCACCATCCGGAATTTAAGTGCCTTGATGTACACGAAACCAGACGGACATCTTCTTCGAAGTGAGATGGCACTGATCAGCAACATGGCCAGAACCATCAAGGATAAAGACGAAAAAAGCCGTCTGATGAAGAAGTATGATGAGATTTTTCAGGAGATCCATACACTTCCGGATACTTTTGTTGCTACGGATATCATGGATAAGGAACGTGTGGCACTGAACCATATGATCAAGAGAAGAGAGAAAATCTCCGAAAATGACCATCTGGTTGTCTGCATCAGCCGTACACAGGGAAGTGCAGGTAATGATATCGGATTTGGCCTTGCAGATAAGCTTCGCATCAACTATTACGATGTGGAGATCTTTGACCAGGTTTTAAGAAGGCTTGAAGCAGAAAAAGGCGCAGTCAATGATGCGGAATATTTTGCAGACTTCAATAAATATGAGAAGAAGTATAAGTTTGATCTGAAGGGATGGTTCCGGGAATTTAACAGATATCACGGCCTTCCGAAACAGGATGCAGTATTTTTCAATATGAGTGACCTGATCTGTGATCTGGCTTCAAAAGAGGACTGCATTATCATGGGAAGATGTGCGGATGCGATCCTGAAGAACAACCATATCCCGCATATCAGTCTGTTTATCACAGCACCCTTTGCAATCCGTGTGCAGCATGTTATGGATGTGAGAAAGATGGATATGAAGCAGGCAACGCGTTTCCTCAGGAAGATGGATAACCAGCACAGAAAATACTATAATTTCTATGGCGGTACCCACTGGGGAAAACCGGATAATTATGACCTCTGCATTAACAGTGCAAGCTATGGAATCAATGAAACAGAGAATCTGATCTTGAAGCTTCTGGATGATCAGATCCATTAAAATCAGACAGTGGCTGGCTGGATTTTCCGGAAGCATGTCGTAAAAGAATTCAAATAATGCCAACAGAGCTCCTGCAAAAATGTAATCTGCCCGTAAGACAGAAACATTTTGAGATGCAGGAGCTTTTTTATGCTTTTTTTATAAAAATTTAATCTTGATTAACTTTTTTCATTTTAGGGATTGACATTTAAAAAAACTTAGTATACACTAACCTATGAGTTAGAACTAACTAATTAGATAAAGCTAATTAATAGGAAGAAACGGAGGGACTTCTATGCAGCCGATTTTATTTTTACAGGCAGGCGAGACCGGTACGATCAAGAAGATCACCGGAGCAGAGGAAACCAAAAGATTTCTTGCAGGTCTTGGTTTTGTCGAGAACGCAGAAGTTACAGTTATTTCCCAGTTTGATGGCAATCTGATCGTAAATATCAAGGATTCCAGAGTTGCAGTCAATAAGGAGATGGCAAGACACATTATGGTGTAACCGGACTGCAATGCAGTAATCTGGTATTGGATTTGCCCAAGGCTGTATGAGAGTACAGTTGAGGATAGATTATGAACAGGCCTGTAAGTAGCAGGGCACGTTCACTGACAAATGAACAGCAGACAGACCAGAGAGGCCTGTTTTACTGTGACTGCTCCGCAAGATGGGCAGTTTTTATGGTCTTTGGAGGCAGATGCAGCTGAAGAACAGTAATGGATTTGGAATATAAACAGGGAGGAAAAGAGAAATGACTTTACGTGATGCAGAAGTAGGTTCTACAGTAGTTGTTTCCAAGATCACAGGCGATCCAGCTTACAAGCGCCGTATCATGGACATGGGAATCACAAAAGGCAGTGAGGTTTATATCCGCAAGGTAGCTCCTCTTGGCGATCCGGTTGAGATCACCATCAGAGGTTATGAGCTTTCCCTGCGTAAGCATGACGCAGCATGTGTGGAAGTAAAGCAGAAATAAACTTCGGAGAATGACAGAGTGCCAGGCTCTGATCTGAACAAAAAGGAGGATGCAAAATGTCTGTAACAATAGCTCTTGCCGGAAACCCGAACTGTGGTAAGACTACAATGTTCAACGCTCTTACAGGTGCTAACCAGTACGTTGGTAACTGGCCAGGTGTTACTGTAGAGAAAAAAGAAGGTAAACTGAAAAACCAGAAGGATGTAACGGTAACAGACCTTCCGGGTATCTATTCACTTTCCCCATATACACTTGAGGAGGTTGTCAGCCGTGATTACCTTCTGAAAGAGAAACCGGATGTAATCATCGACCTTGTTGATGCAACAAACATCGAGAGAAACCTGTACCTTGCTACACAGCTTCTTGAGATCGGTATTCCGGTTGTTATCGCACTTAACATGGTGGATCTTCTTAAGAAGAACAACATCAATATCAATGTAAAAGGTTTAAGCTCCGCACTTGGATGCCCGATCGTTGAGACATCTGCTCTTAAAGGAACAGGTCTTAAAGAGGTTGTTGATGAAGCGATCAAATGTGCGAACCAGCACAAAGTACCATCCAAACAGATGGAGTTCCCGAAAGCCGTTGAGAAAGCTGTAAACGAAATCGAGAGTCTTGTTCCGGCAGGTATCGCAGAAGAGAACAGAAGATGGTATGCGGTAAAGCTTCTCGAGAGAGACAGCAAGGTTAAAGAAGGACTTAACATTCCGGCTTCTGCTCAGTCCAAGATCGAGGAGATTGCTTCCAACCTTGAGAAGGCAGAAGATGATGATACAGAGAGTATCGTAACGGATGGAAGATATCAGTACATCCAGAAAGTTGTTTCCGCAAACGTTAAGAGAAGCGGAAATAAGATGACTGTTTCCGACAAGATCGACCGTATCGTAACAAACCGTATCCTCGGTCTGCCGATCTTTATCATTACAATGTTCATCGTTTATTATGTATCTGTAACAACAGTTGGTACCATGGTAACAGACTGGACAAACGACAGCTTCGTTGGAACCATCCAGGAAGTTGTAGCGAATGGCCTCAGTGGTGTCGGTGTTGCTGACTGGCTGGTAAGCCTTGTATCTGATGGTATCATCGGTGGTCTTGGTGCAGTACTTGGATTCGTTCCGCAGATGGCGATTCTGTTCCTGTTCCTTTCCGTCCTTGAGGACTGCGGTTACATGGTTCGTATCGCGTTCGTCATGGACCGTGTATTCCGTCATTTCGGACTTTCCGGAAAGAGCTTTATCCCGCTCCTTATTTCCTCTGGTTGTGGAATCCCTGGAATCATGGCTTCTAAAACGATCGAGGCTGATAACGACCGTCGATTAACGATTATGACAGCGACATTTATTCCTTGTGGTGCGAAGCTTCCTGTTATTGCTCTTATGGGTGGTATCATGACAGCATATGCAACAGGTGACTATGTAGCTGCTGGTTTCATCACACCACTGATGTACTTCATCGGTGTAGTAGCAGTTCTTGTATCTGCAATCATCCTGAAAAAAACAGAACCGTTCTCTGGTAAACCTGCTCCGTTCGTAATGGAGCTTCCACAGTACCATATTCCGTCTGTAAAGACAGTTCTGCTTCATGTTTGGGAGAGACTGAAAGGCTTCATCATCAAAGCCGGTACAATTCTTTTCCTTGCAACCGTTATCATGTGGGTTCTTTCCAGCATTGGTACAACAGGAAGCGGAATCGGATTTGTTGAGGACAGCAACGACAGTATCATGGCTATCCTTGGTGATATCATTGCTCCGATCTTTGCTCCGCTTGGATTTGGCAAATGGCAGCCGGTTGCAGCATCCATCTCTGGATTCTCCGCAAAAGAGTCTATCGTTAGTACAATGGGTGTTCTTGCAAACGTAGCCGGAGATGATGCAGAAGATACTATGATCGTTGGTGCAGCTATCAAAGCATGGTTCCCGTCAGCAGTAGCAGCATTCTCTTTCCTGCTGTTCAACCTGCTTGACTCTCCGTGTCTTGCAGCTATTTCTACAATGGCACATGAGATGCAGGACAGAAAATGGTTCTGGTTTGCAATTCTCTTCCAGAACATCTTTGCTTACGTGGTAACACTTTGTGTATATCAGATCGGTCTGGTTGTTACAGGTGCTGGTTCCTTCGGAATCGGAACAATTGTAGCACTGATCCTTGCAGCGGTTATTCTGTTCCTTCTGTTCAGACCAGACCCGTATAAGAACCAGAACGATGTTACAAAGAGATCTGTTCAGGCAGCAGAGTAATAAAAACCCGGTCATACAGTTAAGATCCGGTACATATGATAACTTTGAAATGATGCTGTAAAACAGCTGAAATGATAAGAACATAAGGTTACTGTTCACGGAGTGAGCAGTAACAACATAGGGAGGCCGGGTATACAGATACCGGGTCTTCTGTGTTATAATAAGCCTGAAGAAACATGAGATTTTTTTACAAAGGTATTCATCAGAAGCTGATAGCGACTTACAGGCTGTTCGGCGAAAGAAAGGGTGACAGATATGAGTATAGTAGCGGATATTATTGTACTGGCACTTGTGATCGCATATGGCGTATTTGTGATCAGTTATCTTTATTCAAGAAAGAAACAGGGACTCAGCTGTGTTGGTTGTGCCGGCAATACGCGCACCAGCGGCTGTGGCGGCGGATGCTCCGGTCATTGCTCCGGATGCTCCGGCTGCAGCGGGATACAGAAGTAATCAGGAGGTAGAATTATTATGGCAAATGCAATGGTTGTCATCGTTGTTATCATCATTATGTTGTTTGCCGGAAAAGGCGCATATAAACATATGAAGGGTGAAGGCGCCTGCTGCGGAGGCGGTGCCGGAAAGCCGGATATCCCGAAGAAGAAACTGGATGGAACCAAGCTTGGTGAGAAGACCATGAAGATCACTGGAATGCACTGTGAGAACTGTGTGGCCAGCGTCACAAGAGCCATCAACCGTATTGATGGTGCAGCAGCCAAAGTAAACCTGAAAAAAGGTGAGGCTGTGGTTTCCTATGACAGAGAGATCTCCAATGACGAGCTGAAAAAAGTCGTTGAGGACAGAGGATATCACGTAGTTTCTATTCAGTAGAAATTCAGCAGATAATAAAAATGCCGGAGCGCATCCGTTCCAGCAGATCAGAGAAAAGACTTCTCGTCGAAATGCTTAAAAATATTTCGATAAGAGGTCTTTTTTTGTATAAAAAGCCAGAGTTACAATTGACTCACTAATAGCCGCCATTGTATAATAAAAACAGAAAAATTCAGACGGAATGAAAAAAATTCTTTCTATCCGAATGATGTGTGATGAAAGCAGAATACAGCAGGCAACATACTTTGACGGCAAGGAATATCCGAGCGGTAATCGTTGTTCATCTGGCACAGTTTAACCGGATCAGCTGAGAAACAGTTATTCGGTGCAGTACATAGAGAATGCGGATGCTTTTATCCGCTTGACTATGCTTTGTGAGCGGAATACGGGACTCTTTCACCTTGCGGGTGGAAGAGTTTTTTTATTATGTGAAAAATGTCTGCAGGAGCGGACAGATCCAATAAGGGAGGATTTTATGCTGAAAGTAGCAGTGTACGGAAAAGGCGGTATTGGAAAGTCCACAGTGACTTCCAACCTGGCGGCAGCTTTTGCAGCCATGGGAAAAAGAGTGATCCAGATCGGGTGCGATCCAAAGGCGGATTCCACCATCAATCTGCTGGGTGGGGAACCGCTGCGGCCGGTGATGAATTATATGAGGGAAGAGGATGAGGAGCCGGAGAGACTGGAAGATATTTCAAGAGAAGGTTTTTGCGGCGTTCTCTGTATTGAGACAGGCGGACCGACACCCGGACTTGGCTGTGCAGGAAGAGGAATTATCGCAACATTCCAGCTACTGGAAGATCTGAAGCTTTTTGAGACCTGGAAGCCGGATGTGGTGCTTTATGATGTTCTTGGTGATGTGGTGTGCGGCGGTTTTGCTGCACCGATCCGGGAAGGATATGCGGAAAAAGTCCTCATCGTTACATCAGGGGAGAAGATGGCTCTTTATGCGGCCAATAATATTTCAAGTGCTGTGCGGAATTTTGAGGACCGCAGCTATGCAAGGATCTTCGGAATCGTTCTGAACCACAGGAATGTGGAGAATGAGACTGAGAAGGTGCAGGCTTTTGCAGAGAAAAGTAATATTCCTATTGTTGGTGAGATCCCGAGAAGCAACGAGATCATCCGCTGGGAGGATCAGGGAAAAACTGTGATAGAGGGTGATGAGAACTCTGAGATCAGCGGGAAGTTTTTTGCGCTGGCGCGGAAGCTGCTGGAGAGTGACGGCGAGGTTGTAGAAGAAAATGCCGGATCAGATGAAAAACAGGAAGACAGAAATGCGGCAGAGAAAGTGGACACTGGTTCAGGAATGGATTCGGGCAGAGAGGAGGACGTATGAAACAGGAAGCGTATTTTGCAACAGTGGAAGAACTGGCCCAGAACGGGCTGGAAGCGATCCCTCCTCAGATGATCTCCGGGAAGCATCTGATCTACAGTTCTCCGGCAACGCTGGCATTTAACTCTCCGGGAGCGGAAGGATTCGGAGTGAAGCGTGCAGGACTGGCTGTGCCGGATTCCATTATGCTGATCGTGGCTCCGGGCTGCTGCGGCAGAAATACATCTCTTATCAGTTCCATGCCGGAATACAATGACAGATTTTTTTATCTGATGATGGATGAGACAGATATCGTTACAGGCCGCCATCTGAAAAAAATCCCAAAAGCAGTGAAGGAGATCTGCGACTGCTGTGAAAAAAAGCCTTCTGTTGTGATGATCTGCATCACCTGCGTAGATGCACTTCTGGGAACTGACATGGAGCGTGTCTGCCGAAAAGCAGAGGAGAAAGTGGACATTCCGGTGCGTCCCTGTTATATGTATGCACTGACCCGTGAGGGCAGAAAGCCGCCGATGGTCCATGTGAGACAGTCTCTGTATTCTCTTCTGGAGCCTCAGAAGAAAAAAGGAAATGTGGTCAATCTTCTTGGATTTTTTTCTCCGCTTGTGGATGACTGTGAGCTCTATGATCTTCTGCATCAGGCAGGGGTAAAAACTGTTCATGAGATTTCCAGATGTAAGGATTACGAAGAGTATCAGACGATGTCCCAGGCTAATTTTAACCTGGTTCTTCATCCAGAGGCGAGATTTGCTGCAGAGGATTTTCATGACCGGCTGAAGATTCCGTTTATTGAGCTTCGAAGACTTTACCAGATGGATAAGATCGAGAATCAGTACCGTGCGCTTGGTCAGGTACTTGGAGTTGATTTTGACCAGGAGAAATATAAAAAAGAAGCGTTGGAGGCAGTGGAACAGTTCCGGGAAGTCTGTCCGGAGGCATCTTTTGCAGTGGGCGAGTGCATGAACGGAGATCCCTTTGAACTGGCTCTTGCATTGATCCGGTATGGATTTAAGGTGCCGGAGATATACGGAACCATTACTGCCGAGAATTTTGTATACATACGGAACCTGGCGAAGTTAAGCCCTAAGACCAGAGTTTTTTCCAATATGGAGCCTACCATGCTGTATTACGATCCGGTTTCAAGCGGCGTGAACATTACAATAGGGAAGGATGCAGGCTATTATCATCAGGATCAGCCCAATGCAGTGTGGAATCAGGATCGTCAGCCATACGGCTACGCAGGCGTGCGCAGACTGTTTGAGATGCTGACAGAGACGGTGAAGGAGGAAAAAGAATGAGAGGACTTCGAAAATATCTGACACCTTTTGCACCGGATCAGTCGGGCGCAGTGTCGGTTTTGTATGAACTTGGCGGGATCATCGTGATCTGTGATGCAGGAGGATGTACGGGAAATGTCTGCGGTTTTGACGAGCCAAGATGGTTTGAGCGAAAAAGTGCGGTGTTCAGCGCAGGACTTCGGGATATGGATGCGATCCTGGGGCGTGATGACAGGCTGGTGGACAAACTTGTGGACGCGGCAGAAAAAGTAGAAGCAGGTTTTGCGGCGATCATCGGAACACCGGTGCCGGCAGTGATCGGAACGGATTATCAGGCATTGAAGCGTATGTGCGAGAAAAAGACGGAACTTCCTGTTCTTGCTGTGAACACAGATGGAATGGAGCTTTATGACGTTGGCGAACGGAAAGCTTATGTGGAGCTTTTTAAGGCGTTTGCGAAGGAAAAACTACCTGTGGAGTATGGAAGGATTGGAATTTTAGGAATGACACCACAGGATGTCAGCGACCTTGGTGCAGCAGATAAGATCCGGGAAAAATTCCGTGCACAGGAGCTGAAAGCGGTCTGCTATGGAATGGGTGACGGTCTGGATGTGGTAAAAAAAGCTTCTTCTGCAGAGAAGAATATCGTAGTTTCTCCGGCTGCTCTGGAATGTGCGAAGTACCTTAAGAAAACTTTTGGAACGCCTTATGAAGTTGGTTATCCGCTTGTGGACGAGCTGGTGCCGGATATGGATTATACGGGGAAAAAGATCCTCGTAGTGCATCAGCAGGTAATCGCGGATTCCATAAGAGCGGAACTCAGGAAGCGTGGCGAAGGGGCAGAAGTTGCTGTGGCCAGCTGGTTTTCTATGGAGAAGGATCTTCTTGAGGAGGGGGATGTATATCTGAGAGATGAGGATGCTTATATTGACCTGGTGGAGAATAGCGGTTTTGATGTGATCTTTGCAGATCCGTGCATGAAACGGATGGTGCCGGGATTTGCCGGATTGTTTGTGGACTCGGTGCATTTTGCAGTGTCGGGGAAGTGCTGCTGAAGTTATATGGGTTATATGGAAAGACAGAATTGCTGTCAGATATGCAGGGGAAGAATTGTGTATATGGCGGTAAATGGACATAAATGACCAGTGAGTGGGAAAATTATGGTTCATGAAATTATGTGCAGACTGCTGTTGGCAGATAAGATACAGTCTGCAGGGAACGGAGAAATATATGGAGCGTGAGATTACAAAAATGGTCCGTGTCTACGGGATCGTTCAGGGAGTGGGATTCCGCCCTACTGTGAGCAGGCATGCCATGGCAAGGGGAATCCGGGGAAACGTTTCCAACAAGGGACCTTATGTGGAGATTTTTGCCCAGGGAAAAGAAGCGGACGTGGATGGCTTTATCTCGGATATTGAGGAGAAACCGCCGAAGCGTGCGGCAATCCTGAAGCTTCTTGTGGAGCCTGTGGAGGATGCGCCGGAGTTTGGGCAGTTTGATATTATTGAAAGTGAGAAAACAAAAGGCGAGATTTTTGTTTCCCCGGATATTGCAATCTGTGATGAGTGCAAAGAGGAGATGTTCGATCCGAAGAACCGGCGGTACCTTCATCCGTTTATCAACTGTACCTGCTGCGGGCCGAGGCTGACGATCCTGGATTCCCTTCCTTATGACAGGGAGCGGACAAGTATGAAAGAATTTCCCATGTGTCCGTCCTGTGCAGACGAGTACAATAATCCGGACACCAGGCGTTATGATGCACAGCCTGTCTGCTGCAACGACTGCGGCCCGGAAGTATACCTCATCGGAAGAAAAGAGTGGGGGCGGGACGCAATTACTGAGACAAGGCGTGTGATCGCTTCCGGCGGGATCGTGGCGATCAAGGGAATCGGTGGCTTTCATCTCTGCTGTGATGCTACAAGCCAGGAGGCAGTGGAGAGACTGCGGAAACTGAAACGCCGGCCTGCGAAACCGTTTGCGGTGATGGCAGCTGATTTGGAAGCTGTGAAAACAGTCTGTCAGGTCAGTGAGGAGCAGGAGAAAATACTTACAGGGCATCAGAAGCCAATCTTGCTGCTGGATAAGATTGGGACGGAGTCGAAGGAAATCTGCTGTGCAGACGGGAAGCGGGACAGAAGAGAAAGTAATTGTACAGATAGAAATCAGAGCAGTTGGAAATTGATGGAAGACATATCAGATAAGAAACCAGAAACTGAGCGATATGTGCCTGGGGCTGACAAAGGTTTGGAACTCTGTGAGAGTATCGCTCCTGGAAATCCGAAGGTTGGCGTGATGCTTCCGTATGCGCCGGTGCAGCTTTTACTTTTTCATTACGATGACGGGATCGAGATGCCGAAGCTTCTTGTTATGACAAGCGGCAATACATCCGGTGCGCCGATCTGTCGGGATGATGAGGAAGCGGTGGAAGAACTTTCACACTTATGTGACTGCATTCTTTCCCATGACAGGAAGATCCGCATCCGGGCAGACGATTCAGTGATGGATTTTTATAAAGGAGAGCCGTATATGATCCGTCGCTCCCGTGGCTATGCGCCGCTTCCGTTTATAGTTTCCACACCATGGAGCGGCCAGGTGATCGCAGCAGGTGGAGAGCTTAAGAACACGTTCTGTATTGGTGTGGATAACCGCTTTTATCCTTCGCCATATGTAGGGGATCTGGAAGATATTCGCACTGTAAAAGCCCTGAAAGAAACAATGGGAAGGCTGGAAACGCTTCTGGAAGTCCAGCCGGAGGTAGTTGTCTGTGATCTTCACCCGAAATACAATTCTACAGTAGTGGCAGAGGAAATGGGGCTGCCTGTTCTGAAAGTGCAGCATCATTATGCGCATATTTTATCCTGTATGGCAGAGAATGACTGCGAGGAAAAAGTCATCGGAGTCTCTTTTGACGGGACAGGATATGGAACGGACGGAACGATCTGGGGAGGCGAGATCCTGCTGGCAGATCATCAGGGATTTTCAAGATTTGGAAGCATCCAGCCTTTTGTCCAGGGGGGCGGCAACATTTCCGCAAAAGAAGGCTGGCGTATTGCAGTTTCCCTGATCTGGCAGAACACGGGAAGTCTGGAAGAAACTTTATCTACTGTCCAAAAACTTGGACTTTGCACAGAGCAGGAGTGCAAGGTTTTGGTGACGATGGCACAGAGGAAGATCAATGCAGTAACTTCTACCAGTGCAGGAAGGCTTTTTGACGGAGTCAGCGCGATCCTGGGAATTCGGAAAGCGTCTACCTTTGAGGGGGAGGCATCCACGGCACTGGAGTTTGCGGCAGAAGAGTGGAGAGACTGCCTGGCGAGGGAGCAGATTAGAGAAGAAGCAAAAGCAGAGACTACTGTGGAAGAACTGTCAGTGGATGATGCGGAAATTTCTGAAAGCATGAAACTGAAATTCTGGAATTGGGAATCTGATAATTTAATAGACTCCGGTAATTCATCAGGTCTCGTAGAAAATTGTGAGAGCGATCCAGAGGATCCAAGAAAATTCATTTTAAATACCGGTGAACTTGTCCAGTATCTGACAGAGGCCAAACTTGCAGGAGAAGATCCGGGAAAACTGGCGTATGAATTCCACGCGGAACTGGCAGCGCAGATCATTGCAGCCTGCGAGGAAACCAGACGGCAGACAGGAATCCGGAAAGCCGCATTAAGCGGCGGTGTTTTCCAGAACAGGCTGCTTTTGGAACTTGTAGATGATGGACTTACAGAAAAAGGATTTGAAGTCCTGAAACACAGCCTGATCCCTCCAAACGACGGAGGGATCGCACTGGGGCAGGCAGCATATGGCATGGCATATTTGAACAGAAATATACGACAGGAGGCACGAATATGTGTGTAGGATTATCAGCAAAAGTAGTAAAGATCAGTAACGGAACAGCTGTTGTAGATGCAGGAGGTGCGAAGCGTGAAGTTTCAGCGCAGCTTCTTGGAGATCTGGAGCCAGGCGATTATGTAATGGTACATGCTGGTGTTGCCATTGCAAAGATCACAGATGATGACGAAGAGGAAACGGACCAGCTGATGGAGGAACTGCTGTAATGGAAGAGAAGAAAAAAACAGCAAGAGAGATCATAGAAGGTTATCAGGGGCCGCCTGTGCGGATCATGGAAGTCTGCGGAACCCATACCCATGAAATATTCCGTCTGGGAATCCGTAAGCTTCTCCCGCCCCAGGTGGAACTGATCTCAGGACCGGGATGTCCGGTGTGCGTAACCCCGGTAGGTTTTATTGATGAGGCAGTATATCTTGCACTGGAAAAAAAGGCGACCATCTGTACATTTGGCGATCTTGTCCGTGTACCAGGGACAAAAAAGAGCCTTGCAGATGCCAGGGCAGAAGGGGCAAAGATCCGTATTGTCTATTCCCCTGCTGACGCAGAAAAGTATGCAGCAGAGCATCCGGAAGAGCAGGTGGTGTTTCTTTCTGTGGGCTTTGAGACCACCACACCTGCAGGCTGCCTTTCTGTAAAAAAAGCGAAAGAGGATGGGCTTTCCAATTATTCCCTTCTTGTGGCAAACAAGACCATGCCTCAGGCATACCAGGCATTAAAGGGAAGTGCAGATGTATTTCTTTATCCAGGACATGTAAATGCCATCACAGGTACAAAGCTCTGCGAGCAGCTGGCAGATGATGGAGTCAGCGGCGTGGTGGCAGGTTTTACTGCGAAGGAGCTTTTAACAGCACTGGCTGTTGCACTGGTACATTTCCAGGAAGGCAAACCATTCTTTGTGAACTGCTATCCCCGCGTGGTAAAAGAGGAGGGAAGTCCGGAGGCCCAGAAGCTGATCGAAGAGCTGATGGAGTCCTGCGATTCCGAATGGCGGGGACTTGGCGTGATCCCGGGATCAGGACTTGTACTTAAAAAAGAATGGGAAGATTTTGACGCACGGAAAAAATACGCAGTGCCGCCGATTAAAGGAAAGCCGAATCCAGCCTGCCGCTGCGGCGATGTACTCCAGGGAAAATGCAAACCATCCGACTGCAAAGTATTTGGAAAAGTCTGTACCCCGCAGCATCCGGTTGGTGCATGTATGGTATCAAACGAGGGAGCATGTTCTGCATATTTTATGTACGGGAACTAATATCATAGAAGGAAGATGACAATTATGGATAATAAAACAGTAACCATGGCACATGGTGCAGGAGGCCGCCAGACCTCAGAACTGATCGATGAAGTATTTAAGGCACATTTTGCAAACCCGGATCTTACTGCAGATGACGCGGCAGTACTGGTTCCGCCGGCAGGAAAAATGGCAGTGTCAACAGATGGATTTATCGTATCACCGGCCTTTTTCCCAGGAGGAAATATCGGTAAGCTTTCTATCTGCGGAACAGTTAATGACCTTGCCTGTATGGGCGCGAAGCCAATGTACCTTACCTGTGCTTTTGTAATTGAGGAAGGTTTTCCAATGGAGAAGCTGGAGGAGATTGCTTCTGCCATGGAAAAAACAGCAAAAGAAGCAGGCGTCCGGATCGTTTCCGGAGATACAAAAGTTGCAGGAAAAGGACAGGTTGATGGCGTGTTTATCACAACAACCGGAATGGGTGAGATCCAGGAGGGGGTTCAGGTAGGCGGTGAGCTTGCAAAACCTGGAGATGCCATTATTGTTACCGGTGACGTGGGAAGACACGGATGCACCATTCTTCTTGCCAGGGAAGATTTTGGCATTGATGCTGACGTGGCAAGTGACTGTGCACCGCTTTGGGGAACTGTAAAAGAAGTGATGGATGCCACTCATGATATCCACGTGATCCGTGATGCGACAAGAGGCGGCGTGGGAACTGTCCTCTACGAGATCGCAGGTCAGAGCAATGTAGGAATCCGCCTGGATGCGGCAGCAGTGCCGGTAGCCCCTGAGGTAAAAGGTGTCTGCGGCATGCTTGGACTGGAGCCTCTTTATCTTGCGTGTGAAGGCCGCATGGTCATTATGGCTCCGAAATCAGAGGCAGAGAAGATTGTAGAAGCACTGCATAAATGTCCGTACTCCAAAGACGCAGCCATCATCGGTGAAGTCACAGACGACCAGCCTGGAAAAGTTGTCATGACTACAGAGATCGGAACCCAGGCACTTCTTCCGCAGCCTGGAGGGGAACTGCTGCCGAGAATCTGCTAAAAGATAGTGATGAATTCACCTTTTGCAGAGAAAATATCGGAAATAGAAGCAGAGTACGATAAAATGGACAGTAATATAGAATGCCAGAAAGGAGGTCAGACCTTATGGAGACAAGAGTGGCACTGATCTCGATCATCGTGGAAAACAATGACGTGATCGATGATATCAACCGTTTTCTTCACGAAGCGGGAAAATATATTATCGGGAGAATGGGAATCCCCTACCGGGAAAAAGGCATCAGCATTATCAGCATTGCCATTGATGCACCGCAGGATGTGATCAGCTCTTTATCTGGAAAGATCGGACGGCTGAAAGGTGTTTCTGCAAAAACAGCATATTCTAATGTGATCACAAAGGCGGAGGACGGAAAATGATCAGAATCGCAGTATATGGGAAGGGCGGCATCGGAAAGTCCACAACCGTTTCCAATGTGGCAGCTGCCCTTGCAGAAAAAGGAATGAAAGTGATGCAGATCGGCTGTGATCCCAAGGCGGATTCAACGATCCTGCTCCGCCATGGAAAAGAGGTTTCCACAGTTTTGGATCTTTATAATAAAAAAAGACAGGATCTGAAGCTTGAAGATATGGTGCAGATCGGCTATGGCGGCGTGGTATGCGTGGAGGCCGGAGGCCCTACTCCGGGACTTGGCTGTGCAGGCCGCGGGATCATCACAGCTTTGGAAAAACTTCAGGAAACAAGGGCATATGAGACCTATGAACCGGACATTGTCCTTTATGATGTACTTGGAGATGTTGTGTGCGGCGGTTTTTCCATGCCAATGCGAAAAGGGTACGCAGATAAAGTTTTTATCATTACTTCCGGTGAAAATATGGCCATCCATGCAGGAGCGAACATTGCCATGGCAGTGGAAAATTTCCGGAACAGAGGCTATGCTTCTCTTGGCGGGATCATCCTGAACCGGCGAAATGTGCCGAGAGAGGATGAAAAAGTGCAGGAGCTGGCAGAAGATTTTCATACGAAAGTGATCGGAACTCTTTCACGGAGCGAGCTGGTGCAGGAAGCAGAAGTACTGGGAGAAACTCTTCTGGAATGTTACCCCGACAGTGAGATGGCAGCGGAATACCGGACACTGGCAGAGCAGATCCTGGAGGCATGCAGGGAGGATGGCCCATGTTAAAAAGAGTTGGAAGCAGAGCGATTCTGGAGAAAACAGAGGTGACGACAGGGGAGGCTTCTTTTCCGGCACCGTTTCAGCCGGGACTGGAATTTAATTCTCCTGCTCATGGAAACTGGAATATTGTACATACAGGAATGCTGGTACCGGAAGCACAGCAGATCTATGTCTGCGCGGATAACTGCATGCGCGGCGTTGTGCTGACAGCGGCAGAGATGAATGCAGCAGAGAGGTTTTCCTTTGTGATCGTGGAGGAGAAGGACCTTCTTGGGGGAAATCTGGAGGATGTGACGATTGAAGGTGTAACGGATGTGCTGAACCGCCTGCCTAAAAAGCCAAAAGCTGTGCTGCTTTTTACGGTGTGTCTTCATCATTTCCTGGGAAGTGATCTGGACCGGATCTATGGAGAACTGGAAAAACGTTTTCCAGAGATATTTTTCATGCGGTGTTTTATGGACCCGATCATGCAGAAAACCGGGCCAACACCAGATCAGAAATTGCGGCGTGCCATGTATGATGCAGTGCCGGAATCAAAGGGAGATCCTGAATGTGTGACGCTTCTTGGAAGTGATTTTGTGCTGGATGAGACTTCGGATATCAGAAGGATATTAGAGCAAAACGGACTTAAGCTTCGGGAGACTGCTGCCTGTAAAACATGGGAAGAGTATCAGAAACTGGGAGAAGGAAGCCTGATCCTGGACTGTTACCCGGCAGGGAAATTCGGAGTACAGCAGCAGGCGGAAAGACTTGGGCGGCCTTTTCTGTATCTGCCGGGAAGTTTTGATTATGAGGAGATACAGCGGCAGGAAGAGCTGCTTCTTGAAGAGCTGAAGGTGTTAAAGAAGTCTCAGGAGAAGGTACAGATAAATGAAAAACTTGTGCAAAAAGCGGAGAATAATCAGGCGAGAAGCAGTGAAGCAGATGTGGCGCATAAAGGGGTAAGAGCAGGGAATGAGGATAAAAGCGATTCTGAGGAAATTTTTGAAATCACAGGTTTGGATATAGAAAAAGAAATCCGGTCCTGCGAGGCTGCGCTTTCCCATGCCAGGAATATCATCGGGGATACACCGATCGCACTGGATTATCTTTTTCATCCGAGACCGCTGGGGCTGGCAAAGCTTCTTCTTACCCATGGATTCAAAGTAGAGTCCGTTTATCTGGACAGTATCAGCCCGGAAGAAAAAGAAGTATTTTTCTGGATGAAAGAAAATGTTCCCGAGCTGAAGCTGATCTCGACGATCCGGCCGGAAATGCGTGTGAGAACACGATGCTCTGAAAACAGGATCCTTGCTATTGGCCAGAAAGCAGCCTGGTTTACTGGAAGCAGAAATTTCGTAAATATGGTCCAGGGCGGCGGGCTTTATGGTTTTGATGGAATCCGTCGGACTGCACAGCTGATGATTGAAGCTTTTGAAACGGAAAAAGATCCGGAAAATCTGATCGTGCGAAAAGGATGGGGGTGCGAAAGCTGCATATGAGACAGGCATATCGAATCATACCAGTTTATACAGCAGATGTGTCAGGTGTCTGCTCAGCTTTGTATGAGCTGGGCGGAATGACGGTGATGCATGATCCGTCAGGATGTAATTCTACCTATAATACCCATGATGAGATCCGGTGGTACGATCAGGACAGCCTGATCTTTATTTCCGGGTTGACGGATATTGATGCGATCATGGGAAATGATGAGAAGTTTCTTCGTGATATTGAAGAGGTGGCAGAGGAATTGCAGCCGAAATTTATTGCACTTGTTAGTTCGCCGATCCCTTTTATGAATGGAACTGATTTTCCGGGGATTGCCAGGTCACTGGGGACGGAGTTTTTGGCTTTTTCGGTGCCGACCAGCGGGATGCATGATTATGTATATGGGGCAGGGCTTGCGTTGGAGGAGATTGCGAAACATTTTGCTGGAGCAGGAGATGGGAAGAGCAAGGAAGAATCTGGACATCTGAAAAAAATTAATGATGAGAAAATCTCCGATAGTATAGATAAATCTGTGAAATGTGCGGAAATAAAGGTAGAAGAGAATAGACGAAAATTAAATCTTCTGGGTGTAACTCCTCTGGATTTCGGCCTTCAGTCCATAGTAGATATCATGAAAAAACGTCTGGAAGACTGTGGATGGGAGATAATTTCCACCTGGGCCATGGGTGACACGCTGGAAACATTAGTAAAGGCTGGCGAAGCAGATGTGAATCTGGTGGTATCCTCTGTGGGAATCCCTGCGGCCAATGTGCTGAGGAAAAAATTCGGAACTCCTTTTCTGGTGGGGACACCTGTAGATGGATATGTGGAAAAAATATCTGATGCACTTGAGGAGATGGTGAAAAAAGGAGAATGCCCGAGCGGCGAAGAAACTTCTGATCTCTGGAAAGTAACTCCGGATCAGGTGATCTACATTTCCACAGAACCAGCTCAGCCCGACATCACGGTGATCGGCGAGCCAGTCACCATGGGTTCCCTGGCAGCAGCCATAGAGCATAAATATGGAAAAAAAGTTCAGCTCCTTTGCCCGCTGGAGATCACAGAGGGACTTCTGCGCGAAGGCGATCAGGCCGTCCAGGGCGAAGAGGCCATGGAAGAAAAGCTGAAAACTGCAAAGATCATCATAGCCGATCCCCTCTACCGCCCCATCTGCCCGGAAACCGCCAAATTCTACGATCTCCCGCATATCGCTTTTTCCGGCAGGATCTATCTCAGGAAAATAAAAGAGATGTATGCGCATAATCTCACAAAAACCACATAAACTATAAGAAACCGTAAAGGCGTTGCAGAACATGCAGCGCCTTTTTCCGGCGGCAAAACTGTTGAATGGATGGATATGGAGGGATTTTTATGTGGGGATTTCTGTCGGCTTTGATCTCTGGGGCTTTGATGAGTGTTCAGGGAGTATTTAACACAAATGTAACAAAACAGACCAGTTTGTGGGTATCAACTGGCTGGGTGCAGTTTTCTGCATTTCTGGTGTGCGTTGCTGCGTGGCTTTTTACAGGGAGGGAAAGCATTGGCGCGCTGTGGCAGGTGGAGAATAAATATACGCTTCTTGGCGGTGTGATCGGGGCTTTTATCACCATAACAGTGATCCAGAGTATGGGTAGTTTAGGCCCTGCGCGGGCAGTTATGCTGATCGTGATCTCTCAGCTGGCCGTTGCGTATCTCATAGAACTGATGGGAATCTTTGGTGTGGAAAAGACAGATTTTCAGTGGAGAAAACTTCTTGGAATGCTGATCTGCATTGCCGGCGTGGTGATTTTCAAATGGAAATAGAATATTAGTATTGTAATATTTGTAATATTTCGTTAAAATAAGATATGGTTTTGTATGAGTAAGGGGACACTTACCGCCGCACAAGCGGAAAGGAGTGACCACCATACCATGAGAAATAAATTAAATATCAGAAGTGTTCAGCTTATTTTTTCAGTGATCATGCTCCTGACCTTTGCAGGACTGACAGGCTGCCAGGACAAGGAGTCAGAATTTCTGGAAAAAGAACTGGAGCAGGAAGAGAGTGGAGAAGCAGAGGTTTCGGAACAAGAAGAGCTGAAGGACAAGGAAAATGAGAAATCTTTGTCAGATGGAGCAGATCAGGCATCAAAGAGCAGACAGGATTCCTCTGAGCAAGAAAGCCGTCAGCTGTCGAAAGATGATTCAAAGAAGAATTTCAGTATACAGTCAGAGTCTGGAGATTCCCAAAGTTCTAAGAACCCAGGAGACTCCACAGATAATGCCACTGATTCTGACAATGCACAGAGCGGGAATGCTGAAATAACAGAATCAGATCGATCTTCGGTTATGAAGCAGCCCGTCCCCCAGACGATCTACGTAGACATCTGCGGTGCAGTGGCAAATCCCGGTGTCTATGAGCTTTCATCGGACAGCCGTGTATTTCAGGCCATTGAGAAAGCGGGAGGATATCTTCCAGAGGCAGCAGCAAGCTACCTGAACCGCGCAAGGAGTCTTTCCGACGGTCAGCAGATCTATGTGCCGACTCAGGAGGAAGTGGACAGCCAGACGATTCCGCCAACTCAGGATGGGGCTGTGCAGGATGGAGTTGCACAGGGAACCACTCAGACAGGAGACGATACTGGAAATACTGCCAGCGGCGTAGGCAATACCGATGGTACAGGCACCAATTCTCAGCCGGCATCTGGCAGCCAGGGCGAAACTGCAGCAGCCACATCTTCCGATTCCAGGATCAATTTGAACACAGCTGATGTATCCCAGCTTACCACTCTCACAGGAGTAGGGGAGTCCAAGGCCCTGGCAATTATCGCTTACAGGGAAGAGAACGGCCCCTTTACCTCCATCGAGGACATTATGAATGTCCCCGGCATCAAGGAAGGCACCTATGAGAAGATCAAGGATAAAATAGCAATAGAATAAGGAGCGTTAAATGAGCAGGAAAGTATTGGTAGTAGACGACGAGAAACTGATTGTCAAAGGACTCCGCTTTAGTCTGGAGCAGGATGGAATGGAAGTAGACTGCGCCTATGACGGAGAGGAAGCTCTGGAGAAGGCGAAGGCAGGAGAATATGATATTATTCTTCTTGACCTGATGTTGCCCAAGATGGATGGTCTTGAGGTATGCCAGCAGATCCGGGAGTTTTCCAATGTCCCGATCATCATGCTTACCGCAAAAGGAGAAGACATGGACAAGATCCTGGGCCTGGAATACGGAGCAGACGATTATGTGACAAAGCCTTTTAACATCCTGGAAGTCAAGGCCCGCATCAAGGCGATCATCCGCCGTGCAGGAAACAGCCAGGATAAGAAAGAAAAGGCCAAGACCGTTGAAGTTGGCGAACTGAAGCTGGACTGCGAAGGACGCCGCGTATTTATTGCAGGAAGAGAGATCAATCTGACAGCCAAGGAATTCGATGTTCTGGAACTTCTTGTATTTAATCCGAATAAGGTATACAGCAGGGAGAACCTTCTGAATATCGTGTGGGGCTATGAATACCCGGGCGATGTACGTACGGTAGATGTACATATCCGTCGTTTGAGAGAAAAGATCGAGGCCAATCCCAGTGAGCCGAAATACGTACACACCAAATGGGGCGTAGGATATTATTTCCAGGCATAATCCATGAAATTCAAAAAAAGCGGAAAATTTTTTAAAAGTCTTCGCTTTCGTATCATGATAATCCTGATCATACTGGGAATCGTACCAAGTGTCATTGTCACGGAAATGGTGATCGCCAATTATGAAGACCGGGCCATTGCCAACCGTGTGCAGAGTATGGAGAATATCTGTGACATCATGTGCGACCTGCTGATCAAAGAGAATTACCTGAATGACTCCAGCTCGCAGACAGTAAACAGCAAGCTGGAGCTGCTGTCTAATATCTATGGGGGAAGAATTCTCATTGTGGACAGGGACTTCAGAATTATCAAGGATACTTACGGTGTAGATGAAGGAAAGACTCTTGTATCCCAGAAAGTAGTGAACTGTTTTAAGGGAGAAGATGCCTACCGCTATGATTCAGCCAGCCAGAAGATCGTTCTGGCAGTTCCGGTAAAAAGCCCGGACGTGAACCAGGTGCAGGGAGCTATGATGATCATGGCCTCATCCAGTGAAGTAACAGCTACCATCCGTGAGCTGGAGCAGAAAGGGATCCTGATCATCGGAATCATTGTAGTGCTGGCGATCTTCCTGGGATATATTTTGTCCACAATACTTGTGAAACCTTTTGCAAGAGTAACGAAAGCAATCGAGGATCTTACAGATGGTTATCAGAACGAAGAGATCTCGGTTCCGGATTATACAGAAACAGCCCTGATCACGGACGCATTTAATAAGATGCTTTCCAGAATGAAGATCCTGGATGAATCCAGACAGGAATTTGTATCCAATGTGTCCCATGAGCTGAAGACACCGATGACTTCCATGAAAGTTCTCGCGGATTCCCTGGTAGGACAGCAGGGCGTGCCGGAAGAACTTTATCAGGAATTTCTTTCTGATATTACAGAGGAGATCGACCGTGAGAACAAGATCATCACAGACCTTCTTTCCCTTGTAAAAATGGACAAAAAAGCAGCAGACATGAACATTGTCAACATGAATATCAATGAACTTCTGGAGAATATCCTGAAGCGTCTCCGTCCTATCGCGGATCAGAGAAGTATTGACCTGATCCTGGATTCTTTCCGCCCGGTTACTGCAGATGTAGATGAGGTAAAATTTACTCTTGCTATCAGCAACCTGGTAGAGAATGGAATTAAATATAATGTAGATGAAGGCTGGGTACGTGTGACTCTGGATGCAGACCACAAGTATTTTTATGTGACAGTAGCAGATTCCGGACTTGGAATCCCGGAAGACTCCATTGAGAGGATCTTCGAACGTTTTTACCGCGTGGATAAATCCCATTCCAGGGAGATTGGCGGAACAGGTCTTGGACTTGCCATCACCAGAAGTTCCATTGTCATGCACCATGGAACCATCAAAGTATCAAGCAAAGAAGGCGAAGGAACCACATTTAATGTGAAGATTCCGCTGTCTTATATCCCATCCTAGGAGGTACAGCATGAAAAAAACGATCTGGATCATCTGTCTGGCTGCTGCATGCCTTCTCCTGGGAATGGTAGCGTATATAAGCTTCTCAGGCAAAAAAGAGACCGGGGAGCAGCAGTACAGTTTTTATTATATTAACAGCGACGAAACAAAGCTGAAAGAGGAGAAATACGTTCCGGAAAAAGAAACGGCAGAAGTAATGCTCCGTGATTTTTCGGAGAGTCTGAATAACCGTGAGACCAGAGAAGACGGAATCTCACTTTTTCCTGACGGCGTGAAGATTTCTTCCTATTCTATTAAGGACGGTGTGCTCCGTCTGGAATTCAATGAAGCCTACAGTAAGATGTCCCGTACCAGGGAACTTCTTGTAAGAGCAGGAGTTGTGAAGATCTTTGTACAGGTTCCTGGAGTCGATTCCGTAGAGCTTTATGTTGGAAAAAAACCTCTCACAGATACCAAGGGCGAAGAAGTCGGAGCTATGAACACAGATACATTTGTGGAGTTTTCCGGTTCTGACGGCGATGTATACAGCTATGACACGTTCACTTTGTATTTTACCAATAAAAACGGAGACAAGCTGGTGGAAGAGCAGCGAAGTGTCCGGTACAGGCGAAATCTTCCGAAAGCGACAGTTGTTCTGGAACAGCTGGCACGCGGCCCTCTGGAAAAAGGCCATTATCCTACGATCCCGGAGAACTCAGAGGTGCTTTCCCTGACAAGGGCGAACGGCATCTGCTATGTAGATTACAATTCTGTATTTCAGGATTATGCGCTGAATGTTTCCGAGGAGATTCCTATCTATTCGGTTGTGAATACACTGATCGCAGCCACCGGAGTGGATAAAGTAGAGATTTCCATTGAGGGAAAAAAGGAAGTAACTTTCGGCAAAAATATGCAGCTTTATAAATTCTATGAATGGAATGACAGTCTGCTTGCCAGTTCATCGGCAAAGAAGAAAGAGAACTGATCGTTCCAACAGGAAAATATAATACGGGAGAAAACATATGGTAAGACGTCCAATGTGTCTTCTGTGTTTTCTGATGATGCTTGCACTTGGCATTGCAGATCTGGCGGGGATTCCTCTTATCAGGGGGAATCCTCTTCCTGCCGGTGTGCAGTCCTGGATCGGAGCACATCCCGCTTCCGAAATCTGCGGGGAGGTGGAACGGTACGAAAACACGGAATTCTCCCAGTCTGTTTATCTGAAAAAAACATATCTTATCTATCATTCAAAAAAATTTCCTATTAATAATGTAAGAGTATTCTTAAAAAATGAAGAAGAGTTGAAGCCTGGAATGCAGATCCTTGTAAAAGGAACTTTAAAGAGCGTGGAAGGTCCCACAAATCCAGGCGGGTTTGACAGCCGCCAGTATTATGCCTGCCGCCATATCTATTATTTTATGAAAAAAGCTGTACTTCTGAAAAAAACATCAGCATATTCCGGATATCGTCAGGCAATGCTTTCTGTAAAGGAAAAGTGCAGGAGTGTTCTGGAGTCAGTGGCAGGTGAGGATGCCTCCGTTTTTGATGCAGTTGTTCTTGGGGACAAAACCAGTCTGGATCCGGAGATCCGTATGCGTTATCAGATGGCAGGGATCGTGCATATCCTGGCGATCAGCGGACTGCATATCAGCATTCTGGGAATGGGGCTTTATAACCTTATGAAACGGGTGGGTTTTGGAATCTGGCCTGCGGGGATTTTTTCCCTGGCTGTGATGCTGCAGTATGGGATGCTGACAGGGGGAAGTGTGTCTACGATGCGGGCTGTCATCATGTTTCTCATTGCAATGGGAGCCAGGATCACAGGGAGGATCTATGACATGCCAAGTGCTGTTTCAGTTACTGCAATGATGATCCTGGCAGAATCGCCGGCGTATCTGCTGGACAGTGGATTTCTTTTGTCATTTGGATGTGTTCTGGGAATCTGTGAGGCATCAGATCGGATCTGTGCTCTCTCAGGCGCAAAGCGAAGAGTTACAAAAGCCTTCTGGGGATCGGTGGCTCTTCAGTTGATGACGCTTCCTGTGATGCTGAAATTCTTCGGGGAAGTATCGTTGGCTGGGCTGGTATTGAATCTTGCGGTTCTGCCAAGTGTGGGAGTTGTGCTTGCCGGAGGTGTGGCTGCAATGCTTGTTGGGATTGTAAGTATCCCGGCTGCCAGAGTGGTGATCTTTCCTGCACGAGGGCTTTTGTTTCTATATGAAAAGCTCTGCGAACTGGCCGGAAGAAGCCGCTGGTGCACCTGGATCAGCGGCGAACCGGAGATCTGGCAGATTGTGGTGTATTATGTGATATTAATTGCTGTACTGTTTATTGGACAGTATATGAAAGGGCTGGATCAGGAGAAAAAAGAGCTGGAAAAAGGCGAGGCGAAAGGATTGCAAAGAGAGAATGCGCAGAGAAATCCTCTGAGAAACTGGTATGAGAATGTATCCCGAAAACAACATATTCTTCGTACAGCGGCTATTGTTCTCATGACGTTAAGTATATTAACGCTGGGCATTGAATCTTTCCAATATCTCTTCAAATCTAAAACCCTGCAGATCACCTGCCTGGACGTAGGCCAGGGTGACGGCATCCTGATCCGCACACCGAATAACAAACATTATCTCATAGATGGTGGAAGCAGCAGCCAGTCAGAGCTTGGAAGATACTGCCTTCTTCCTGCACTGAAAAGTATGGGGGTTTCCTATCTGGACGGAATTTTCATTTCTCACACAGATAAAGATCATTTAAGCGGTGTACAGGAACTTCTGGAATATATGGAAAAAGGACTCACAACTATCCGGGTCGGATATCTTGTTCTGCCAGGCTGGTCAGAACCGCCACAAGCCTGGACAGACCTTGCCAGGGCAGCCAAAAAAGCAGGGCTAAAAACAGTGACAGGAAACACAGGAGATATCATTCATTCCGGGGCAGCGACATTTGAGGTTCTGTGGCCGGAAAGTACAGCCAGGGGAAAAGATGTGAATGAGGAAGCTATGGTCATGGAACTTACATACGGCGAATTCCAGATGCTTTTTACAGGGGATATCGGAGCAGACACGGAGAAAAAACTTCTGACTGCTGGGTGCCTTAATGACATTGACTGTCTGAAAGTCGGCCACCATGGTTCCAGATATTCATCCTCAGAGGAGTTTTTAAAGAAACTGAAACCCGAGCTGGCCATCATATCCTGCTCATCCACCAATACCTATGGCCATCCTTCACCAGAAACGATCCAGCGGCTGGAAGACTGCGGAAGCCAGGTCGAATACACTATGAAAAATGGTGCGATCACCCTGGAAACCAACGGGAAAAATCTCCAGATACACCGATTTTGCAGCCGTTGAAAAAAAATCCCAAAACATGAAAAAAACAGGTGACTTTTGCTAACACTTGTTGTAGAATAGACAGGGTTTGTGCGAAAACGAAACATAAAAACAGGCAACACAAGATAAGGAGTTTTTATTTATGAAATATGACGTACTGATTGTAGGAGCAGGTCCCGGGGGAATCTTTGCAGCCTATGAACTGATGAATAATGATCCGGAGAAAAAGATCGCGGTTTTTGAAGCCGGTCATCCTCTGGAAAAAAGAAAATGTCCAATTGACGGAAAAAAAGTAAAATCCTGTATCCACTGCAAAACATGTGCCATCATGAAAGGATTCGGAGGCGCAGGAGCTTTTTCCGATGGAAAATATAATATCACCAACCAGTTTGGCGGAACTCTGTATCAGCATATCGGCAAGGAAACAGCAACAGAGCTGATGGAGTATGTAGATAAACTGAACCTGATGCATGGAGGCGAGGGAACAAAGCTTTATTCTACAACAAACAGTGAGATCCGCAAGCTTTGCATTCAGAATGGTCTGCACCTTTTGGATGCTTCTGTCCGTCATCTGGGAACAGATATCAACTATGTAGTTCTTCAGAATCTTTATGATGAAATGAAAGAGCATGTAGATTTCTATTTTGACGCATCTGTTGATAAAGTAGAAAAAACAGAAGATGGCTATGCAGTTCTGGTAGGCGACCAGCGTTACGAGGGAACCTACTGCATTATTTCCGCAGGCCGAAGCGGAAGTAAATGGATGGAATCTGTATGTACTGATCTCAAGATCCCCACACTTTCCAACCGTGTGGATATCGGTGTGCGTGTGGAGCTTCCGGCAGAGGTATTCAGCCGCCTGACAGACGAACTCTATGAGAGCAAGATCGTTTACAGAACAGAGAAATTTGAGGATATGGTACGTACTTTCTGTATGAATCCGAGAGGTGTTGTTGTTAATGAGAACACCAATGGAATCATCACAGTAAACGGACACAGCTACGAAGATCCTGCAAAGCACACCAACAACACAAACTTTGCACTTCTTGTATCCAAGCATTTCTCCGAGCCGTTCCACGACAGCAACGGATATGGCGAGAGTATCGCAAGACTTTCCAACATGCTTGGCGGCGGTGTTATGGTTCAGCGTTTTGGAGACCTGATCCGAGGAAGACGAAGCACAAAAGCACGTGTTGACGAAAGCTTTGTGACACCGACACTTTCTGCCACACCAGGAGACTTAAGTCTTGTTATGCCGAAACGTATCCTTGACGGCATCATTGAGATGATCTATGCACTGGATAAGATCGCACCAGGAACAGCAGACGATGATACTCTGCTTTATGGTGTGGAAGTTAAATTCTACAACATGGAAGTTGAGATCGATGAGAATCTGGAAACCTGCCACAAAGGTCTCTTTGTTATCGGAGACTGCAGCGGCGTGACACATTCCCTTTCCCACGCATCTGCCAGCGGAGTTTATGTTGCAAGATATCTTGAGCAGGAATACTTTAAGAAATAAATAACTGAAAAGCCTTTTCCTTATATGTAGTTTACAAATAGTATAGGGAAGAGGCTTTTTATATATAAGGCGAAAAATGTGGAAAAAAATGTGAACGGTGCAGGTTGCTATTACAAATGTGGAAACTATAAATATGAAACATACATATCACAGATATATGCTTATTGTGCATAAATATTGGGGAACAGTCAGATAATAACGCGAACATTTGAATGAAAATTTGATAATAGTCCGACAGTAAGCTTGACATTTTTATAACTTTGTGGTAAATAATAGATATCCAGGTTAAATTAAATATGTGCAAATGTTATAACAATAAGGTTGCATTGAATAATGCGCAAAAGAGAATCCGGTGGGAATCCGGAACGATACCGTCACTGTGAACGGGGAGCTGCTTTTAAGAACCACTGGGAGACCGGGAAGGGAAAGCAGCGATGAACCAAGTCAGGAGAACTGCCTTATTGAGAGAGCCTAGGTTCGCGGTTTACGAATCTGTATTCTCCATAACAATACAGAACTTCTTTTTATGTATTGCGCAGAGAATTTCATGTGTGAGACTGGCGGCCGCGGAGAGCAGCCGTTTTTTTGTACATATTAGTAAGCCTGAAAATACATGAAAAGAGGACGATAAGAAATGAAAAGAAAAACTATGTTAGCCCTGATGCTCGCAGTTTCCATGACATGCTCTATGGGCGCAGCTACAACAGCAATGGCAGCCGATGATTCCGCTACAGAGGAGAGCGCAGATGCAGCTGATGATTCCGCAGCAGAAGAAAGTACTGAGGCAGAAGATACCACAGAAGCTTCTGATGAAGACCAGAAAGCAGCTGATAATGTAGCTGATCTCATTGACAAGATCTATGTTCAGGAGAGAACAGATACAACAGACGAAGACTGCAAGGCAGCTAAGGAAGCATGGGACGCTCTTACAGATGCACAGAAAGAGCTGGTAGAAGGCGAGAATGCTGATCCGGATTACTTCGGACGTGACACAGGAGACGCTTCCAAAGACGATCCACGTAACCAGGATGAGATCGGTGAGAACGAGCTTCTTGTTGTAAGCTTTGGTACTTCCTTCAATGACAGCCGTGCTGAGGATATCAAGGGAATCGAGGATGCCCTGGCAGCAGCATATCCGGACTGGTCTGTAAGAAGAGCTTTCACAGCACAGATCATCATCAACCATGTTGAGGCAAGAGATGAGGAGAACATCGACAACATGCAGCAGGCTCTTGACCGTGCAGTAGAGAACGGTGTTAAGAATCTTGTTGTTCAGCCTACACATCTGATGCATGGCGCTGAATATGATGAGATGACAGAAGCAGTTAACGAGTATAAAGATAAATTTGAGTCTATAGCGATTGCAGAGCCAATGCTTGGTGAGGTTGGAGATGACGCATCCGTTATCAACGACGACAAGAAAGCAGTAGCTCAGGCAATCACAGATGAAGCATGCAAAGAAGCAGGATTCGACAGCATGGATGCAGCAGCTGAAGCTGGTACAGCATTCGTATTCATGGGACATGGTACATCCCATACAGCTAACGTTACATACGATCAGATGCAGACACAGATGGAAGACCTTGGATTCAAGAACGCTTTCATCGGTACTGTAGAAGGTGAGCCGGAAGACACAGCATGCGATAAAGTTATCGAGAAAGTAAAAGAAGCCGGATACAAGAATGTTGTTCTTCGTCCGCTGATGGTTGTTGCCGGAGACCATGCTAACAACGATATGGCTGGTGATGACGAGGATTCCTGGAAGAGCCAGTTTGTAGCATCCGGAAACTTCGAGAATGTTGATACTCAGATCGAGGGACTTGGAAGAATCGAAGCAGTTGAGCAGCTTTATGTAGACCATACAAAAGCAGCAATCGACTCCATCGGAAGCACTGATGAGTCCGCAGATTCTGATGCAGCAGCAGATACGGAGGCTGATTCCGCTGAGGATTCCGCAGAATAAATAAGATAAGATCTGCAAGGTGACAGCAGGCTGAATGCGAATGTTCACTTTATGCAGATCTGCATATGAAAGAATACAACTGCCCGGAAAGACCAGGAAGAAAGTCTTCCGGGCAGATTCTTATGTGGATATAATTTATATAGAGCTTTGCGACAGCTTCAGACAGCGGTTCAGGAGAGCGCTGCATATAGATGCTATGGAACATTTTCCTGAAATGCTGTAAATAAAAAACATTATATTATAAAACAATATATCAACACATATGAAAGGGAGAAAACAATCATGAAAAAACGTTACGTAAATCTTCTTCTTGCAATGGTAAGTGCATCTGCGCTGATGCTTGGTTCTGTACCGGTACTGGCAGAGAGTGATTCTGCGAAAACACAATCCAGTGAAGATGCAGAAGCAGCCGATGAGAAGGACGCATCAACAGATAAAGAGAGCACTTTGGAAGATGGTGTTTATACAGCTGAGTTTGATACAGACAGCAGCATGTTCCACGTAAATGAGGCAAATGATAAAAAGGGAGAGCTTACAGTCAAGGATGGCGAGATGACTATCCATGTAAGCCTGGTTTCCAAGAAGATCGTAAATCTTTTTGCAGGAACAGCTGAAGATGCACAAAAAGACGGAGCAGAGATCATTGAACCGACCACAGATACTGTAAAATACAGTGACGGCTACACAGAGGAAGTTTACGGATTCGATATTCCGGTACCTGCCATTGACGAGGAGTTTGACGTAGCGATCCTGGGCGAAAAAGGCAAATGGTACGATCATAAAGTTAGCGTCAAGAATCCGGTAAAAGACGATGCTGCGACAGAGAATGCCGATGATTCCGACAAAAAAGATGACGTATCTGATAAGAAGTCCTCAGAGAAATCCGATGATTCCAGGGACACAAAAACTTCTGACGACAAGAAAGCAGATGACAAGAAATCCGAAGGTAAGAAACCAGAAGACCTGAAACTTGAGGACGGAACTTATGAGACTGAAGTAACTCTTACAGGCGGCACAGGAAGAGCAACTGTAGAATCTCCTGCAAAAGTTGAGATCAAGGACAAAGAAGCGACAGCGACCATTATCTGGAGCAGCCCGAATTACGATTACATGATCGTTGACGGTGAGAAATATGAGCCTGTAAATAAAGATGGAAACTCTACATTTGAGATCCCGGTCAGTGTTTTTGACGCAGAGATGGAAGTAACTGCAGATACAGTAGCCATGAGCACTCCTCATGAGATCGACTACACACTGAATTTTGATTCTTCAAGCATGAAAAAGGCAGACAAATGAAAAAAATAATCTCCTACATATTTCTGACGATAACTCTCATTCTGGGCTGTACACTGGGCGTCCAGGCAGCTTCGAAAGAGCATACGCCTGCAGATATCCCGGGACTTACTTTTGACCACAGCATGGAACTTTCCTATGCGAAAGAGTTCAATGTAGACTATTATAATGACGGCTACGCACTGATCACCATTGACCAGGAAGGACAGTTTCTTGTAGTACCGGAGGGAAAAGAAGCTCCGGAAGGCCTGGACAGTGATATCGCAGTGCTGAAACAGCCACTAGATCACATTTACCTGGTGGCAACTTCCGCGATGGATCTTTTCCGTGCCATTGACGGAATTGACAGCATCAGTCTTTCCGGTACAAAAGAGGACGGATGGTACATCCAGGAAGCAAAGGATGCCATGGAACAGAACAAGATGATCTATGCGGGCAAATACAGTGCGCCGGATTATGAGCTGATCTTAAATGAAGGCTGTGACCTGGCAATTGAGTCCACCATGATCCACCATAATCCGGAAGTACAGGAAAAACTGGAGCAGTTCGGAATCCCTGTTATGGTAGAGCGCTCCAGCTACGAGAGCCATCCGCTTGGAAGAACAGAGTGGATGAAGCTTTATGCAGTCCTCCTTGGAAAAGAAGATCTTGCAGAAAAAGTTTTCAAGGAACAGACAGACAAGCTGGATAAAGTTCTCACCGCAGATAAGACGGATAAGACCGTAGCGTTCTTTTACATCAATTCCATGGGCGCAGTAAATGTGCGGAAAACCGGTGATTATGTTTCTGAGATGATCTCTCTTGCAGGCGGCAATTATGTTCCTGAGGACACGGGAGAGAGCGATAATGCCCTTTCCACCATGAATATGCAGATGGAAGAGTTTTACGCCAAGGCGAAAGATGCAGATTATATCATCTACAACAGCACCATTGACGGAGAGCTGAATACCATAGATGAGCTCCTTTCCAAGAGCGAACTCCTTGCAGATTTTAAAGCTGTAAAGAACGGAAACGTCTGGTGCACAGGCAAAAACCTTTTCCAGGAGACAACAGGTCTTGGAACCATGATCGAGGATATCCATACCATGCTTACCAGTGATGATGCTTCCCTGGATGAGCTGACATACATGCATCGTCTGAAATAAATAAAAACAGCCGGCCTGTCAAAACCAGGCAAACAGATCGGGCGGATTGAGGAGGTCCGCCTGATCTGCTATAAATAAACGCGGAGGGAGATATACAGAAAAATGAATGACCGAAAACGTGCAGTCCGATACGGGATCTCATTTGTGATCCTTGCAGTACTGCTGATAATTTTATTTATATGGAATGTAAATTCCGGAAGTATCCATCTCTCTGTAAATGAGATCTTGAATATCATATTCAAACGGCAGGGAGATCAGACTTCCTATAATATTGTGTGGGAGATCAGACTTCCGCGAATCCTGGCAGTTATTATCCTGGGAGGTGCACTGTCTGTATCCGGTTTTCTGCTTCAGACATTTTTTAACAACCCTATTGCAGGACCGTTTGTACTGGGGATTTCTTCCGGAGCCAAGCTGGTTGTGGCACTGCTGATGATCTTTCTTTTAAGCAGATCAGTATCCATCGGTTCCGGAGCCATGATCCTGGCTGCTTTTGCAGGTTCCATGATCTCCATGGGCTTTGTCCTCCTTGTGGCAAAAAAAGTCCACAACATGTCCATGCTGGTCATCAGTGGTGTTATGATCGGTTACATCTGTTCGGCTATCACGGATTTTGTGGTGACATTTGCAGATGATTCCAATATCGTCAATCTCCACAACTGGTCTCTGGGAAGCTTTTCAGGCATGACCTGGGGCAATGTGCGGACTATGGCCGTGGTGGTACTGATTACCATGGTGATCGTATTTTTTATGTCAAAACCCATCAGCGCATACCAATTGGGAGAGACTTACGCCCTGAATATGGGGGTAAATATCAAGATGTTCCGGATCCTTCTGATCCTGCTCTCCAGTATTCTGTCTGCCTGTGTTACCGCTTTTGCAGGACCGATCTCCTTCGTTGGAATCGCAGTTCCCCACATTGCAAAAAGCCTTCTGAAGACAGCAAAGCCGCTCCTTGTGATCCCAGCCTGTTTTCTTGGGGGCGCGGTGTTCTGCCTGTTCTGTGACCTGATCGCGAGAACGGTTTTTGCACCGACGGAACTCAGCATCAGCTCTGTAACGGCAGTGTTCGGAGCACCGGTGGTTATTTATATTATGATTCGCAGACAGCAGAGGATATAAAAGATGAAATCATATTTTTTCTATACAGATCAGCTTACTGTAGGTTATGATGGAAAACCGCTGATCAGAGAAATCAACATCAGACTGAACAAAGGAGAGATCCTGACACTGATCGGTCCAAATGGAGCTGGTAAATCCACAATCCTGAAAAGCATCACAAGGCAGCTTTCCCTGATCAGCGGTACTGTTTATCTGGAACAGGCTGAAATGAGCCGTATGACAAACAAAGAAGTCTCAAGGAAACTGGCAGTTGTGCTCACTGAGCGGATGCGCCCGGAGCTTATGACCTGCGAAGATGTGGTAGCAACCGGCCGCTATCCTTATACAGGAACTCTGGGGATCCTTTCCGAGGAGGATAAAAAGAAAGTTCAAAATGCCATGGAAATGGTTCACGCATGGGATTTAAAAGACCGTGATTTTACAGCAATCAGTGATGGACAGAGACAGAGGATCCTTCTGGCGAGAGCAATCTGCCAGGAACCGGAGATCATTATCTTGGACGAGCCAACCTCTTTTCTGGATATCCGCCATAAGCTGGAACTTCTTGCCATCCTGAAAAAGATGGTACTGGAGAAACAGGTGACAGTGATCATGTCTCTTCATGAGCTGGATCTTGCCCAGAAGATATCCGATCAGGTGATTTGTGTTCGCGGAGATTACATTGAAAAATACGGCGCACCGGAAGAGATTTTTACATCGGATTATATTAAAAATCTCTACGGGATCATCCGTGGAAGCTACAATGCAGAGTTTGGGTGCGTGGAGATGGAACCGCCATCCGGGGAACCGGAGGTATTTGTGATCGGAGGAAACGGAAGCGGGATCCCGGTATATCGTAAACTCCAGAGACAGGGAATTCCTTTTATTACGGGAATTCTTCATACCAATGATGCAGATTATCAGGTGGCAAGGGAGCTTGCCGGTGAGGTGATCACAGAGAAACCATTTGAGTGCATTTCCCAGGAAAATTACCAGAAGGGACTGGAAGCCATGAAAAAATGCCGGGAAGTTTACTGTCCGTTGAAAGATTTCGGCACCATGAATGCCGGAAACCAGGAGTTGCTGCAAGAGGCGGAAAAGTTGGGAAAATTAAAGAAAATCGGATAATATCTATATAGAGTGACAGGATATTTTGGATTTGGCGAGGCCATTTCTCAGAAATTTTAGATTGGTATTTGCAGGTAATATTTTTCATGATATTGCTGAATGCTTCAGAGCGGATTATAACGATCTAAGCCAGGATTTTTCGGAGATGGTCTTTTTTTAATTACAAATATCTTTCCAACTGTGCTATAATATGAAACAGAAAAACGGCAGTAAATCTATAGCAGTTCCATGGAGTAATGCATCAGAAGGAAAACAGTCAGTTACGAAGTATAGCTGAATTTGATGCAGTAATTTATGAAAATGCCATAATACAGTTAATACGGAAAGTTATAAATCGGAGGGAAATTTAATGAAGAAAAGAAATTTGATCGCAGCATTACTTTGCAGTGCATGCCTTGTTGCCGGCAGCGTAAATCCTGTAATGGCAGATGCAACCAGAGTTGTGACACTTGGTGCAGATCTTACAGATGAACAGAAACAGACCATGATGAAATATTTTAATGTAAGTTCTGATCAGGTACAGATCATGACTATTACCAATCAGGATGAGCATAACCATCTGGACAATATCGCACCGCAGTCCCAGATCGGTACCAGAACTTTAAGCTGTGCATATGTAAAGCCTACACAGTCTGGGGGAATCAAGGTACGTACTGCGAACCTGAACTGGGTAACAGGTAATATGATCGCAACCACACTTTCCACATCTGGCGTAAAGAACTGTGAAGTTGTTGCAGCCTGCCCGATGGAAGTATCCGGAACAGGTGCTCTTACAGGTATTCAGATGGCATATGAGCAGGCCAGCGGAGAGAAGCTTGACGAAACTAAAACCAAACTTGCAAACGAGGAGATGGTAGTTACCGGAAATCTTGCAGACCAGGTTGGCAAGAATGAGGCAACTACAGTTGTAAACCAGTCTAAGATGGATGTGATCCAGAACAATGTTCAGAATGCAGATGAGATCCAGAACATTGTTATCAATGTGGCTGAGCAGAACAATATTTCTGTAAGTCAGGATGAGATCGACAAGATCGTATCTCTTCTTGAGAAGATCGCAGAGCAGGATTACAATTATGATGATGTAAAAGAAACTCTGGAGCAGGTTAATGAGAATACAACTGGCCAGGCATCTTCAAGCGATGGTACTCTGGACGGAGAAAGCAGTGATGATACCGTAGAAGTTGACGGTGATTCAGACGATATCACAAACAGCGTAGATGACAGCGTGCTTGGCGATGATGTGATCCAGAGTTCTACAGAGGATCCTACACTTGAGGTAGAGACAGATAATTCTTCAGACAGCAGTGACGGAAATGGAACAGGAATCCCGGATGCAGCAGATGACGGAACTTACAGTGAAAGTGATTCTGATGAGAGCACCGCTGACGAAAGCAGCAGCTCCGATGAAAGCACATCCGACGAGAGCAGCAGTTCTGATGAAAGTGCATCTGATGAGACAGCATCTGATGAGAATACATCTGAGGGAACTGACCAGGAAGAGACTTCTTCCGATGAAACAGGAATTCCGGATGCAACAGAGGATGAAACTTATAGTGAGGACGGCTCTGAGGAATCTGCATCTACAGAGACTGACAGTACAGAACTTGATACTTCCGTGCTCAGCGAGGAAGCTAAGAACAATTATGATAAACTGGCACTTTTTGCAAAAGGTGAGTATCAGGGAGATGCAGATTCTCTTCTTGCAGCAACTGAGAATACAGAAGAAGTAGCAACAGTGACACTGGATGAGCAGACAGGCAAGAATCTGGCTGACACCGTTGAGAAGGATTACTACGATATCCTTAATAATGGAACAGATTCCTATGAGGCAGACGGAACTGAAACTTACCAGAGCACAGAGCTTAATATGATGGATAAGAAGCTTAAGGAACTCTTTGGTATTGACGGCGCAGAGGAAGATACAGATGTCACAGACGAGACAAAAGCTCTTCTTGCAGATGTCACAGAGGAAGATAAACAGACTCTTTATAAAGACACTATGAAATTCCTGGCAGGACTTTATGGTGAGAGCACAGATTCTGCAGCAGATGAGTCCGCAGCAGAATAATATTCCGAAAAAATAACAGAATGAACAGATCCGCAGCTGAGGGCTTTTTGCAGTCTCTGCTGCGGATTTCTTATGCTGTAAAGCTATTATAAAGAGACATGCTTCGAATCAGGAAAATGTAAATATGGTTCCGGCTTATATTTTGAGAAAAGGAATGAGCACTTTTTGAGCTTATGAAATTTCTGTGATTTATATTAAGGATTCGGGTAAGCACTGGAAAAATGATTTTTTCTGTGATAGAATTGTCTTTAAATTGGTTTATACGCAGGCAGTGAGAGGAATTTATCCAATTTATTCCTGGGCTGCCTCGGGAAATGAGAAAGGGAAAAGGTAGAATTTATGAGCCTGGCAGTAGTAACATTAAAAAAAGGCGAAGGCAGATTCCTGAAATCAGGAGGCCTCTGGGTATATGATAACGAGATCTCAAGCATCATGGGAAGTTTTAATAACGGAGATATCGTGCTGGTTCACGATTTTGACGGTTATCCGATGGGAAGAGGATTTATCAACACCAATTCCAAGATCGCGGTCCGTATGCTTACCAGAGACGAACATACAGAGATCAACGAAGAGTTTTTGAGACAGCGCGTCCGTGACGCATGGGATTACCGCAGGAAAGTGGTAGATACCGGAAGCTGCCGTATTATCTTCGGTGAGGCTGATTTTCTTCCGGGACTTGTTGTAGACAAGTTTTCGGATGTTCTTGTTGTCCAGTCCCTGGCTCTGGGAATCGACCGCCTGAAAGACACCATTATCCGCGTTCTGAAGGAGATCCTGGAAGAAGACGGGATTCATATCAGAGGTGTGTATGAGAGAAGTGACGCGAAAGTACGCCGCCAGGAAGGAATGGAACTTACCAAGGGATTTATCGGAGAAGAATTTCCGACCATCGTTCAGATCGAAGAGAACGGCGTGAAATACGAAGTAGATATCAAAGACGGACAGAAAACAGGATTTTTCCTGGACCAGAAATATAACCGTCTGGCGATCCAGAGACTTTGTAAAGGAGCCAAAGTTCTGGACTGCTTCACACATACAGGATCTTTTGCCCTCAATGCGGGAATTGCAGGGGCCGAGAGTGTAACAGGTGTAGATGCTTCTGAGACAGCTGTAAAACAGGCAACACGCAATGCAGAACTTAACGGGCTGGATGGAAAAGTGAAATTCATCTGCGAGGATGTTTTTGAACTGCTTCCGGAGCTTGAGGAGAAGGGAGAGAAGTTTGACGTGGTCATCCTTGACCCGCCAGCTTTTACGAAATCCAGAAGCTCTGTGAAGAATGCAGTAAAAGGATACCGTGAGATCAACCTTCGGGCTATGCGTCTTGTAAAAGACGGCGGTTTTCTGGCAACCTGCTCCTGTTCTCATTTTATGACATATGAGCTTTTTACACAGACCATCGGACAGGCAGCGAAGAATGTTCATAAGAGACTGCGTCAGGTAGAATACCGCACACAGGCTCCGGATCATCCGATCCTCTGGTCAGCAGACGAGTCCTATTATCTGAAATTCTACATTTTCCAGGTCTGCAATGACAGATAAGAACTGTCATTGTGAGAGGCAAATGTAAAGGAGACAGATTTTTATGAGAGACAAATTCAATAAATTCATGCAGGGACGCTACGGGGTAGATGAATTTTCCAGATTTACGATGGTAGTTGCCCTGGTGCTTATCATACTGACTATGTTTGTGAGCATTGTAAACCGCAGTGTGGGAAGTGTGCTTGATTTCCTGGGGATCGCGGCGATCGTGTATGCGTATTTCCGTATTTTTTCCAGAAATATCCAGCAGCGCTATGCAGAGAATCAGAAATATCTTCAGATGACATCGAAGTTCCGTCTTCGTTTCAATAAAGAAAAGAATTTAATGAAACAGAGAAAAACGCATCACATCTACAGCTGTCCAGGCTGCGGACAGAAGATCCGGATTCCCAGAGGTAAGGGAAAGATCGAGATCGACTGCCCGAAATGCCATACGAAATTTGTAAAGAGGAGCTGACATGTTTGGATATGTGACAGTCAACAAACCTGAGATCAAATTCAAAGATTTTGATATGTACCGCTCTTTTTACTGCGGCCTGTGCAGGGAACTGCGGGAACGGTATGGGATTCCGGGACAGATATCCCTGACCTATGATATGACTTTTGTGGTGCTGCTTTTAAGCGGGCTTTATGAGCCGCCTACCAGAAAAGGAAAATCCCGCTGTGCCGTTCATCCGCTGAAAGCGCAGCCTGTGCGGAAGAACGAGGTGACAGAGTACTGTGCAGATATGAATGTGATCCTTTCTTATTATAAATGCCTGGATGACTGGCAGGATGAAAGGAAACCTCTCCGTTATGCCTATGCTACTCTTCTTAAGAACAGCGGCAGGAAGCATATGTCCGGTTATCCGGAGAAAATGCGCAGGATCCAGGAAGCACTTTCAGAGCTTTCCAGGCTGGAGAAGCAGGGCGAGACAGATGTGGATCTGGTAGCCGGCTGCTCAGGCAGGATCATGGAAGAGGTTCTGGCTTTTCGTAAAGATATGTGGGAACCCTCTCTTCGCAGGATGGGCTTTTACCTGGGAAAATTCATCTACATCCTGGATGCCTACGATGATGTGGAGAAAGATGCAGAAAACGGAAATTACAATCCGTTTCTTGAAAAATATAAGATGGAAGGGTTCGAGGATGAGATCCGCAGGGTGCTGGTCATGATGCTTTCCGAGGCATGCAGGGAATTCGAGAAACTTCCTGTCATCCGTTATGGAGATATCCTCCGAAATATTTTATATTCCGGCGTGTGGTGCCGTTTTACGGCGATCGGACAGAAGCGCAGGGGAGAACGGGAGAAAGAAAAACAATGTTAGATCCATACAGTGTGCTGGGAGTTCCCAGAAACGCATCTGATGACGAAATAAAAAAAGCATACCGCAAACTCAGCAGGAAGTACCATCCGGATGCCAATATCAACAATCCGAACAAGGATCAGGCTGAGGAGAAGTTTAAGGAAGTACAGCAGGCATACGAACAGATCATGAAGGAACGGGAGTATGGCAGCAGTCCCGAAAGCGGTTATGGCGGATACGGAAATTACGGTGGATTCGGCGGCTATGGAAGCGGCGGCAATTCTACTGCCTACCAGGATGAGGAGAGCATGCGCAGACGTGCAGCAGCCAATTATGTGCAGAGCGGCCATTATCAGGAAGCCATGAATGTGCTGAATTCCCTTGGACAGAAAAATGGTGAGTGGTATTATCTGGCTGCCATGGCCAATATGGGACTTGGAAACAATGTGACAGCCCTGGATCAGATCCGGGAAGCAGTCCGCCAGGAACCGAACAACATGCAGTACCGTATACTGCTTCAGCGTATGGAAGGCGGAGGCGGCTGGTACCAACAGCAGCAGGGACCTTTTGGAGGCATGCCCACAGCAGGGGACGATATGTGTGATGCCTGCTGCAGGACAATGGCCTGCGCCATGTGCTGGCCGGGCGGTATTTTCTGCTGCTGATGCAGCAGATCTTAAAAAGTTTGTAAGGCGGATCCTGCAGACCCGTTTTGCGATATAGAGGGCAGAATGCATTCAGACACAGTGCTGATGTGGAGATTTTTCCGTAAAAATATTTCCGGAGCCGAGTGAATGGATAAAGCTATATCTGCCGAGGAAAAGAGGAGGAAATCGTTATGAGCATAAGAATTGGTATTTTAGGTTACGGTAATCTGGGCCGCGGCGTGGAGTGCGCCGTCAAACATAATCCGGATACAGAACTGGTTGCAGTATTTACCAGACGTGATCCGGAGACTGTAAAGATCCTTACAGAGACAGCTAAGGTTTACTCTGTAAAAGATGCTGAGAAGATGAAAGATGAGATCGATGTTCTCATCATCTGCGGAGGAAGCGCAACAGACCTTCCTGTTCAGACACCGGAATATGTAAAATATTTCAATGTTGTAGACAGCTTTGACACACATAAGAGAATTCCGGAGCATTTCGCAAATGTTGACAAGGTAGCAGCAGAGACAGGACATGTAGGAATCATCTCTGTAGGCTGGGATCCGGGAATGTTCTCCCTGAACCGTATGTATGCAAATGCGATCCTTACAAACGGAAATGACTATACGTTCTGGGGTAAGGGTGTAAGCCAGGGACATTCTGATGCAGTTCGCCGCATCAAAGGTGTAAAAGACGCAAAACAGTATACAATTCCTGTAGAAGCTGCTCTTGAGGCTGTAAGAAACGGAGAGAATCCGGAACTTACAACACGCCAGAAACATACAAGAGAGTGCTTCGTAGTAGCAGAGGAAGGTGCTGATCTTGCCCGCATCGAGGAAGAGATCAAGACTATGCCGAACTACTTTGACGAGTATGATACAACTGTACATTTCATCTCCCAGGAAGAGCTTGACCGCGACCACAGCGGAATCCCGCACGGCGGCTTTGTGATCCGCAGCGGCAAGACCGGCTGGAACAATGAGAACAGCCATGTGATCGAGTACAGCCTGAAACTGGATTCCAATCCGGAGTTCACATCTTCTGTTATCGTTGCCTATGCAAGAGCTGCATACCGCATGAACCAGGAAGGACAGAAAGGCTGCAAGACTGTATTTGATGTTGCACCTGCATACTTAAGTGCACTTGACGGAGCAGAGCTTCGCAAAAAATTCCTGTAAAAAATTGTAACGGAATTGTTACGAAAATCTGATATAGGTGAATAAATAATCATATCCCCGGGGTATCTGTGCATATGGCAGATATTCCGGGGACTTTTTATGTATAAAAATAAAAAAGGACACAAAGGGTTGGCTATAGTTATGTGAAAACTCGAAAAGCGCGGAAAGAGTTGACGTACCGTAAAGAATGTTATATAATATGGACGTAAAATTGTAACAGAATTGTAATGAATAGCAGCGAACGATCAGCCGGACTTCAGAAATAGTAAATATCAATTATCTATCAAAGGAAGGTATGTATGCGAAAATTAAGCAAGAAATGGAAATTCTGGGGACTTTTTCTTATCCTGATGTTTTTTGCAGCTGGAGCGACTGTACACACAACTGCAACAGATGTACAGGCGGCAACTAAGAATGGCTTTAAGACAGAAGGCGGAAAGTCTTATTACTACAAGAATGGCAAGAAGGTCAAGGGATGGCTTACACTGAACGGCAAGAAGTATTACTTCAATGCTTCCACAGGCGTGCAGGTAAAGGGCTGGACCAAGGACAGCAAGGGTAAGCGTTACTTCTACAATGCGAACGGTGTTAAGGGCTATATGGCAACAGGCTGGCTTACAGACAGCAAGAAGAATACACGGTATTTTAATCCAAGTACCGGATATATGACAACGAAGTGGGCTACGATCAGTAATAAGAAATATTATTTCTACAGCGGCAATGGTGCTGCAGCTAAGAGTACATTTCTTACAGATTCCAAGAAAGTTACCAGATATTTTACCAGCAAGTGCTTTATGGCAACTGGTTGGGCGACAACAAGCAAATCTCAGAAACGTTACTTCGACCCAAGTACAGGAGCTATGTACAAGGGATTTAAGAAGATTGGAAATAATACATATTATTTCTATAGCGGCAGCGGTGTTATGGCGACTGGCTGGGTGGAGAATACATCCAAGGGATATAAATATTACTTTAATCCATCTACTGGTATCATGGCAACCGGTACTGTGACTATTGACGGCAAGAAATATACATTCAACAGCAGCGGAATCCTGCAGGTGAATACTAATCCTAACACGACAACATCCACAGGAACCAGAACTATTAAGAACTTCCTGGCCAATGCGCTGAAGCCGGTTGGACAGACTCTTTATGTATGGGGCGGCGGACATAACTGGTCCGATGCCACGAGAAAGGGCGTAAGTTCCAAGTGGAAACAGTGGTATGACAGTAATTCAAGTTCCTATAATTACAAATATTATATGGATCTTAGTGAGAGTACAGAGCAGAAAGGTCTTGATTGTTCCGGATATGTAGGTTGGTCTGTATACCAGATCATGCAGAGTAAATCCGGCGGAGTAAATTATACAACGGTTTCCGGCAGTGTTGGATCTTTGTATTCCGGTAAGGGAATGGGAAGTATTGTTTCTCAGGCACAGCTTGCAAGCTCAGGATATAAGCTTTATCCTGGAGATATTGGATACAACAGCGGACATACATGGATGGTTCTTGGACAGTGTGCAGACAAGAGTGTTGTAATCCTTCATTGTACACCGAATGCAGGTGTTCAGATTTCTGGAACACCGACACCGAGCGGAACTTATGGAAGCCAGGCGATCAAGCTCGCAGAGACTTACATGGCTAAGTATCCGGGTGTTACTAAATATGATTATCATGAGTCCAGCGGTAACTATATCCGTAACGGTGCGTACTTCAGATGGAACAGAAGTACACTTTCTGATCCGGATGGCTATCTGAATAAGACAGCGAACCAGATCCTTGCAGATCTGTTCTGATCCTGTGGAATGTTCGTAAGGGCAGTCGACATATAAGAAGAAAATACGTAATAAATAGAATGGGAGAATCTTTAGGAATAATAAGGATTCTCCTATTTTTGATATTTTTAATGTCGAAAACATTAATAAATGTTACAGAAATTTGAACTAAGTAATAGAAAAACCTTGCAATCCAAATAACACTGTGTTAAT
>CAVBVT010000002.1:0-76922 GCA_963598855.1 Eggerthellaceae bacterium | reverse complement strand
GCAGAGGAATGAGGCGTAGCGGTGGCTACGACGATTGACGACAACGCCGCATATGGAAAATCAGACAAGTCAATATAGCGTTTACTTAATATTCGCTGTACTAGGAAATTCCTGCACAAAACATAGGATCCGGCTCCGCCATAAGTTCTTTACGGAATCATAACTGACAATATACAATGCTCAGTCATAAACGCAGGCTGATCAACCTTATTTGGGTTTTGATCAGCCAAACACACAACGAGACGGCCATCACTTTTTTTACTTTAATAGTTTCAAAAAATGATGACCGTCTCAACACTCTTCGTTATTCAATTTTTCTTCCTCTTTATTCTTTCGAATCGAGTTATTGGTTATACTTCTTATTTATCAATCGAAACCTTTGGTTTTATATACTTAATAAAATAATTCCGATTCTCTGTATTAAGTTTTCCTGATCTTTTCTTTTTCAATTCCTTCGTATTATTTCCTGCTCATAAACGATTGATATATGGACATATCTTCGATTATTTAGAAAGTTCTATAGATTTGGAAATCCATTTCTACGAGGTCAGATTTCCTTTTTATTTTTTGAAGAATTGCGGTGGTTATACTTTTTTCTGTTTCCTAAATAATTTTGGACTTAACTTCTTAAATTCAAAACCATTTGTCATCTCTGAACTTTATGATCTGCTGATTCAAATCGACCTATTGGGATTTTCTCCTCTGCAGTTCTGATAAAGTATCCTGAAAAAAAAGTTCCTTCCCGATTACTTCTATTATAATATCCTATCAGATATTCTTCTGATGCAAAGCTTCAAGCCATATTCTGAAGTTGCTGATATGCCTTTCAAAGTATCGTTCTCATCTTCACGTCTGTTCCTGGAATCTCTTCTTTCCAACGAACCAGTGAGCTGAGGGTTTTACTCTTTCGGGAAATATTTCTTTACATATTTCCTGAAATCTCTGTATCAGGTGTGTGACAGTTGTTCAATATGAGTTACCGAGTCTATAATACCTAGAATACTGGATTCCTTATGTTTCTGATTTCTCTCATTTTAACTACTGTTAAAATATAAGTAAGATTTAAGAGGTTCTTATTTATATCTTATGAGAGAAACTATTGTGTCTTAAGGGATATCATTATGTGATATGTATCAGGTCTTTCTTGCAGGAAATCCGGTTCCTGTCACTCTCATATTGATGAAATTGTTTGTTATGTTCCCACTGGAATCACCTTGTCCTTTCTTCTCTTCATCCTTTCATGTGCATCTATGCTATGAATTGAATGAATTTCTAATTCTTTTTGATTTGTTTTTTCTCTTGTTCTTTTTGATGGTCTTATAATAACACTGTTGTATTGTTTTGTCAATACATTTCTGTATTTTTATTGCAATATTTTTGTTTATTATTTGTTTTATGTGTTTATATTTTATTATTTGTTTGTATTTTTCATTATTTTCTGTTAATTTTAATTATCCCACTGAAGGCTTTTCTCTGTTTATGACTTCCCAGTAGCCATTTTTAGGAGAACCATGCCGGACGAGCATTCCATATTCTTTCAGTTTCCTGGATTTTCGGTTCGGGAAGACCATATTCTTTTGCACTGCTGAAAATTCTTTTTATTCCGCTCCTACCCTTATTATGTTTTTCCTGTTTTAAGAATATTTACCGATGGTTTGTCTATAGGATAGCATGTGCAGCAATTGGCTTCAACCTGTTCTTTTCGGCCATCCCTATCCAGGCGGTTATAGAGTATATTAATACGGTTTTCTCCCTTGCGCAGTTTTTTAATTTTTTGTTACATTTTTTGTTGAACTTTCCCGAAAAAAGACCGGCGATTTTTATCTCGCCGGTCTGTCAGAATATATTCTGTATTTTATTTACGGTTGTAGTTGATCAGGCAGCCTTTGAGAATGATCTCTCTCTCATCGTCTGTCAGCTCACCAAGTGTAACTTCGAACTCTTTCAGGGAGTCGCCGTCTACTGTGTAGCCTTTGATCACGTCTGCTTTTTCCTCGACAGCTTTGCGGATTCCCGGGAAGAACAAGTAGTCACCGTTCTTGAACGGAAGGTCGCCAGCCGGGATGAGGAATGGAAGCATACCCCAGTTGATCAGGTTGGAACGATAACGCTTGGTTGCATACTCGTTGGCAACGTTTGCCCAGCCGCCAAGTACTTTCTGGCAGGATGCAGCCTGCTCTCTTGCGGAACCGTCGCCAGGCTTCACTGCAAAGATGGTGCTTCCTACACCAAGGTTGGTCTTGTCAACATCCGGGTAAGATTTATGGATGGTCTCCATAACCGGTTTCAGTTCCGGAACTGCCTCAGCCGGACACTGGCCTGCCTGGATTGCCTTCTGTGCTGCCTGGATCTCTTTTGCACGGCCTACGTAAGCCGGATCTTTTCTGGAGAGTGTGAACTCTGCAAGTCCAAGCGGGTTGGAACGGTAAGAGGACGTCTCACCGGATGGGATCAGCTCATCTGTTGTAGTAACCGGATCGTGGATCTCGGAAACGACTTTCAGGATCAGATTGTCTGCAAGTGCAGCCATCTCCGGCCAGTCTTTGATGTTCGGACCAAACTGGATCTCTACGCTTGGATCTGCTACGCCCTTGCTGTCAAATACACGGTTCTCGTAGATGGATTTATCAAAGTAATATTTATGCTCGGAATAGCTTCCGTCAAACTCTTCTGCTGATGTAAGGAATCCCTTGTTTGCAGCTGTTGCAGCAATGGAACGTGCATCCATAAGTGCAACGGAAGAGATCTGTCCATTCTGGATCTTGGAGCCTTCACGGTTCGGGAAGTTTCTGGTTGTGTGTCGGATACTGAACGCATTGTTGGCTGGTGTATCTCCGGCACCGAAGCACGGTCCGCAGAATGCAGTTTTCACAACTGCGCCTGTTCCGATGAGATCTGCAAGAACACCGTTCTTAGCCAGTTCCATATAGATCGGTGTACTTGCCGGATATACGCTTAATGTAAAGGCATCGTGGCCGATGTTTTTGCCCTTGAGGATGTCTGCTGCTGCACAGATATTCTCGAATCCGCCGCCTGCACATCCGGCAATGATTCCCTGCTCAACATAAAGCTTGCCGTCGATTACCTTATCTCTTAATGTGAACGGAATTTTTCCATCGAGGCTTACCTGTGCTCTCTTCTCAACATCTGCAAGGATGTCGTCCAGGTTTGCTTTCAGCTCGTCGATGGTGTAGGTATTGCTTGGATGGAACGGCATTGCGATCATTGGTTTGATCTCGCTCAAGTCAATCTCAACGCATCCGTCATAGTATGCAACATTGCCTGGTTTCAGTTCTTTATAATCTTCCGGTCTTCCATGGATCGCATAGAACTCCTCGATCTTGGCGTCTGTCTGCCAGATGGAGGAAAGACAGGTGGTCTCTGTTGTCATAACATCGATTCCGATACGGAAATCTGCGCTTAAGTTGGCAACACCTGGTCCAACGAACTCCATAACTTTGTTCTTTACATAGCCGTTGGCAAAAACTTCTCCAATGATGGCCAGTGCAACGTCCTGCGGTCCTACGCCCGGGCGCGGAGTGCCTTTCAGATAGATGGCAACTACGCCTGGCATGTTGATGTCGTATGTCTGACAGAGAAGCTGTTTCACGAGCTCCGGGCCACCCTCGCCCATAGCCATGGTTCCAAGTGCACCGTATCTTGTATGACTGTCGGAACCGAGGATCATTTTTCCGCCGCCTGCAAGCATCTCTCTTGCGAACTGGTGGATAACTGCCTGATGAGGCGGTACGTAAACACCACCATATTTCTTCGCACAGGTGAGACCAAACATGTGGTCATCTTCGTTGATGGTTCCGCCTACTGCACAGAGGGAATTGTGGCAGTTGGTCAGTACGTATGGTACCGGGAATTTCTCAAGTCCTGAAGCTCTTGCTGTCTGGATGATTCCTACAAATGTGATGTCATGGGAAGTCAGTTTATCGAATTTGATCTGAAGTTTCTCCATGTTATCAGATTTATTGTGAGCCTTGAGAATTGAATATGCGATGGTATTCTTGGCAGCCTCTTCCTTTGCTGCAGGCAGGTTCGCCTGGTTCTCAGGAATGATATCCTGGCCGTTCTGAAGATAAACACCGGTATCGTAAAGTTTCATTTCAGTTCCTCCAATCTACTAATGATTCTTTTTTTCACAATTTCGTTTATTATAGAGGATTTTTACACATTAGTCAATAAAAGTGGGACGGGACGGTGCACTGTTTTGTGTACAACTTTACTTTCGTTCCAAAATCCGCTATACTGAAGTTCACTTACAGCAATTCAGAAAAGTCAGACGGGCATGAAATGCTGCGTCGGTTCAGATATGGAGGTCATTACTTATGTTTCGTTTATGGGGAAAAATATGGAAAGATAATCATATGCTTCAGGATACGGTAGTCTGCGATGACAGTGATGATACAAGGACGCATAAAATTTTTCATGGGCTTGAGGAGATCTGTTATCAGATGGATCTGGGGAATCCGATCTGGCTGGATTCTACTGTGAAGGACTTTAAGAAGCATGATAAGGCACGTTTTTATCAGGATAATTTTATTGAACAGATCGAGTTTGATTATCTGGAGATCCAGGTGATCGAGGAGGATTAGGATACCGGAAATTGACGGGGAGAGCTGATATATATTGCATCAGCTCTCCCTGTTTTTCTTATGGAAATAAATCAGAAGTTCCCAATCTGGGAAGTATATTCATCGATTCTTTCCAACAGTTCCTGGTTGGAGTAGTTTGTTTCTCTGCAGATATATGCGCAAAGCATCTCCGCTGCGAACATTCCTGCTACATAGGAATTATAGAATTCACTGCTGTCGCCTCTGGCGGTCAGGACTACATCAGCGAACTTGGCGGCCTCGCAGGTAGGTTTATCTGTCAGAAGGATAATGGAAGCTCCCTGTTTATGTACCATCTCCGCAGTGAGATACATCAGTCTTGAATATCTGGAATACGTGATAAAAACTGCTGCATCTCCTTTCTTCAGGTCGCTTGCAAAATCGAACATGTTCTGACCGTGGCTTCCGTAATTGTACACATGAGGAAGGGTCTGTCTGAGGATCGTATTCAGAAATTCTCCCACACAGGTAGATCCCCTTGAGGAAAAAATATATTTCACATCACTGTTGATCAGGATACTGCTTGCCCTCTTGTACTGTTCTTCTGTATTGCTTGCAATGGTACTTCTGATATTGCTCAGGGTATAGGCGCACACGGTATCCTGTACGGTCGCTTTATGCTCTTTCTTCTTAATGGCTTCGATTCGTTCTGCCGGGATGAGGATCCCTGTATCCACATCTCTGGACTGCTCTGCATAAATTTCCCGCAGAAAATTCTGAAAATCCGGATATCCGGTAAAGCCAAGAGTTTTGGTAAGCCGGATCACAGAGGAATAACTTACATTCAGCGCCCCTGCCAGTTCTGTTGATGTCATAAAACAGCATTTCTGCAGATTTTCAAGAACGTAGTCTGCAACTTCTTTTTCCTTTGGTGTCAGCTGTGCTGAAATGATCAGCTTCTGTAACTGATTCTCCATGAAATATCCTCCTGATCTCATACTTTGTTTCGTTCTGTTACACACTGTTTTTATTTTAACATATGGTTATGTAAAAACGCCCAAAAAGATATAAATATTTTTGTATATGTTTTAGTGAATAAAATTATTTACTATTCATATCCATTGTGTTATACTCAGTCCATCAGATGAATAATATTATTCTTACTCAATCAATAAAAAATATTTGTTTTCAAAGGAGCGGTAACAATGGCAGAAAAAAAGTATAATCCATATGACAATATGCTCTCTGTACTGAAACAGTCTGCAGAGGCACTTGGTCTCAGTTATGAAGATTACGCAACACTTTGCTACCCGGAACGTGAGCTTAAAGTTTCTATCCCGATCCGTATGGACGACGGTTCCATCAAGGTATTCGAGGGATATCGCGTTCAGCATTCCAGCGCACGCGGACCGTGCAAAGGCGGTATCCGTTACCATCAGAATTCCGATATGGACGAGGTTAAGGCTCTTGCTGCATGGATGTCCTTTAAATGTGCAGTTGTAAATATTCCTTACGGCGGTGCCAAAGGAGGCATCAAGGTCGATCCGTCCAAGCTTTCCAGAGCTGAGCTGATCCGCCTGACCCGTCGTTATACTACCCGTATCCTTCCGATCATCGGACCGGATAAAGATATCCCTGCTCCGGATGTTAATACAAACGGTGAGGTTATGGCATGGATCATGGATACTTACAGCATGTTCACAGGCCATACTGTTCCAGGTGTTGTTACCGGTAAACCGATCGAGATCGGTGGTTCTGTCGGCCGTGTAGAGGCTACCGGACGCGGAGTTACCATCATCGCTTATCAGTGTATGGAAAAGAATAATATCGATCCTGCACATGCTGCTATTGCTGTTCAGGGTATGGGAAATGTTGGCGGAACTGCTGCTGAGATCTTTTATAAGAATGGTCAGAAAGTGGTTGCTGTCAGCGATTACACGGGCGGACTTTACTGTGAAGACGGACTTGATATTCCGGCTATCCGCAAGTTTATTTCTGAGGGAAATACTCTCGATAAATATGAGCAGGACGGCGTCCAGCACGTTACCAATGACGGCCTTATCACCTGCAAATGTGATGTCCTGATCCCGGCTGCCCTTGAGAATCAGATCACAGAAGATAACGCCGGACGCATCCAGGCGAAGCTGATCATCGAAGCTGCCAACGGACCGACTTCTGTTGAAGCTGACGAGATCCTGAATTCCCGAGGAATCATCGTGTGCCCGGATATCCTTTCCAATGCTGGCGGTGTTGTTGTTTCCTACTTTGAGTGGGTTCAGAATATCCAGAACCTTACCTGGGATCTTGATGAAGTAAACAAGATGCTTCAGAAGATCATGCTTACTGCATTTAATGAAGTTTACGCACTGAGCCAGGAGAAAAATGTTACTCTTCGTATGGCAGCTTATATGGTTGCGATCAAGAGGATCACCACTGCCGGAAAACTTCGCGGCGGCCCGATCTCCATGGGTTGATGGTGTAACTGATAAATTGATAAATTCCTTATCTTACACAATTATATACACTAAAAACTCTCCGGTGGAATACAAAGAATTGTATCTGCCGGAGAGTTTTTTATGCTCACTCCGCGTTCATAAATTCCCGTATGATCTCCCGCATGATCTCTTCCTCCTCAGGTGAAAGCATCTTGCTGAAGTGGCTTCCTGTTGCTGCTGTCTGACGGATGCTCCTTGTGATCTTATCCACAATCTCTTCCTGCAAAACAGGATCATTCTTCTGCGGGACCGGTACTTCTTCTACCCAGGTGCGGACCTGTTCCACATAGTCTGCCAGGGATGCCATCACCAGCTCTTCTTTGTAGGAAAAATCCAGTGCCTGTCTCAGAAGCAGGAGAACTGATGGCACAGCTGCGCCAATGTAAAGATAAAGCATGGGCAATCCCTCTGCATGTCCAAGTCTGTTGTTCAGAAAAACAGACAGAACCAGAAGGAAGGTGCTGACCAGGGACGGATACCACACAAAACGGTTCATTCTGTGAAGAAGCCGGTCTCTTGATTTCCACATGTTCAGCCATTTTTCTTTCAGGTTCTGTAATCTCTGCGTATTTCGGATCATTCTTCTGTAGGTAAGGTTCGTTGCCAGCATCCCAATTCCGCCGATGCACCCCATGGATGTCATGACGTAAAGCGGGATATCCAACCGCATGATCGTCTCCAGCATAATACCCTCCCGTTTCCATATACTGCTCCACAGTGCTTAAGTGTCATTCTGTTTGTTCTATGCCATTCCAGGCATCCACTCCATGACTGCTCATTCACACTGCTCATTGTTTAGGAATATTATACTTCTATATCGCTTAACTGGAAACAATTTTCGTTCGTCAAATCCTCGCCCTGTTCCCTGTCTTTTTACATTTCCTGCAGTGCTTTGACTACATTTTCAAATTTCATGAAATGAGATGCTTTTACAAGGATGGTGTCTCCCTGTTTTACATAGGTGTTTAAGTTGGAAAGAAGGCTTTCCAGGTCTTTCTCCTGGATCACAGTTAAGTCCGGATTGGTCTGGCCAGCTTTTTCTGCAATATGGGCTGCAAGCGGGCCTACGCAGATGCAGGCATCAATCTTGCAATGTCCGGCGTGAACGCCTACGCCTTCATGAAGTGCAACTTCATCTGCTCCAAGTTCACCCATATCTCCCAGGATCGCTACTCTTCTGCCAAGTCCATCCTGAAGAACATCAAGAGATGCTTTCATGGACATCGGGTTTGCATTGTAGCAGTCATCTACGATCATAAATTTCTCTGTCTCGATCATGTTGAAACGGCCGCTTACCGGCTCCAGGCTCTCGATTCCCTGTTTGATCTCTTGGGCTGTAAGACCATAAAGTTTACCAATGGCTGCAGCTGCCAGTGCATTGGATACCATATGGCGGCCAGGCATCGGAATGTCCACATGGAAACGCTCTTCTCCGCCTTCTGCCAGCTCGCCTCTGATGCAGATATCACAGCTCATTCCTTTCAGACCGCAGCTCTCTACGTTTTCACAGGTAACAGCACAGTTGTCTCCTGTTCCGAAAAATACAGGTTTGATTCCGTTGTAATCTTTTACAGTGGAGAGTTTATCGTCGTCGCCATTAAGTACGATATTCTTTTTCACATACTGGAAGATCTCGGTCTTAGCCTTGAGAACACCGTCTCTGTTTCCCAGATTCTCCAGATGGCAGGTTCCGATGTTTGTGATCACGCAGATATCCGGTTTGGCGATCTTTGCAAGGCGGGTCATCTCACCGAAGTCGCTGATTCCCATTTCCAGAACCGCGATCTCATCTTCATCGCGAAGACGGAATACAGTCAGCGGAAGTCCCAGCTCATTGTTGAAATTGCCCTGAGTTTTGAGAGTGCGGTATTTCTCTTTCAATACGGAAGCGATCACTTCTTTTGTGCTGGTTTTTCCAACGCTTCCTGTGATTCCTACTACCGGGATGTTCAGCTGCTCCAGATAAAATTCTGCAATATCTTTCACTGCCTGGAGGGAAGATTCCACCTGAATATACGGATGATCTGCTCCCTCAAGAACACGCTCGGATAACGTTGCAAGTGCGCCTGCTTCCATTACCTGCGGGATAAAACGATGTGCATCCACGCGCTCTCCTACAACCGGCACAAAAAGACCGCCTTTTTCTACTTTGCGGCTGTCTGTTGTGATCGCTGTCACTTCTTCCTGAAGTTTGTCCTGTGGTCCGTGGTAAGTGCCGCCGCAGACTTTTGTGATATTCTCCAATGTAAGATTTTTCATAGATAAAATCCTTTCTTTACCACAAACTCCTCCCGCTGATCTGGCTCATTTCTGAAAATCTGTGGTGCTGTTTACTCTGTGACCTTTGCCCGCAAAAAGCATCTCGGGAATATTTTCTCTGAACAGAGATTATCTTTGTCTTTTGTAATAATTTTCTGAAATGATATAAGTCTGTGGGAGGAGTCTGTCAGTTCTTATTTATTATATTTCTTGAGAGAAATGCGGATCAGTTCTTCGCAGAGATCCGGATAGTCGATTCCCAGGACTTTTGCTTCCTGCGGGATCAGGCTGGTTGGTGTCATTCCCGGAAGTGTATTGGCCTCCAGACAGTACATGTCGCCGTTCTCCTTCATCATGAAGTCAAAACGTGCGTAGCCTTCGATGCAGAGAGCTTTTGCGCCAGCTTCTGCATAGTGCTGCATCTTCTCAGTAAGTTCCGGTGAAATCTCAGCAGGACAGGTCTCTACTGTGGAACCTGCCTGATATTTATTCTTGTAGTCATAGAATCCCTGCTTCGGTGCGATCTCGATGATCGGATAAGCTTTGCCGTCTACAACTGCAACGGAAAACTCACGGCCTTTAATATATTCCTCAACTACTACTTCATCCTCATAAGAATAGGCACCATCAATGGCATCCTCATATTCTTTCTGGTCGTTTACGATATAAACGCCTACGCTGGAACCGCCGCAGCATGTTTTTACAACAACAGGGAACTCCATTCCAAGATCATGGATGTCTCTTGTGCAGTTCTCTTTCAGCATGGAAACACCCTTCGGTGTAGGTACCTCATCCATAAGGAATATCTTCTTGGTTAGACCTTTATCCATGGCAAGTGCACTGCTTAAGTAGCCGGTTCCTGTGTAGCGGATTCCAAGAAGGTCAAAAGTTGCCTGAACTTTTCCATCTTCTCCGTTGGAACCGTGAAGTCCCATGAATACAATATCAGCAGCCTGGCAAAGCTCCAGTACATTCGGTCCGAAAAAGCTTCTTCTTGTGCGCTTGATGTTCTCGATATCATCGTCAAAGCTTCTCATATATTCTGCTGCAGAATCTACTTCATAATCTTTATTTCCGAACGGCTCATCCCAGTCTACAGGCTCCAGTCCGCAGAAAATATCTACCAGGATCGCATTGTGGCCTTTCTGGCGAAGTGCTTTGCAGACACCGGTTCCTGTCACGATGGAGATCTCTCTCTCTGTACTGGTTCCGCCTGCCAATACAACGATATTCATTTTTTCATCTCCCTTGAAAATTTTATGTTTTCTTTCTTCGTATTCTTTTAATATTTCTTTTAATCTCTTATTCATATACTACTATCGGTACTCCTACGCTAATATTATTGTAAATGATTGCTGCCTGGTCCTTCGGTGTATTTACACAGCCGTGTGAACCGTTTGTGATGTAGATCTGGCCTCCAAACTTGGATCTCCATGTTGCATCGTGGATTCCAACACCTCCGGAGAAAGGCATCCAGTATGTAACGGGTGCTGTATATCCTGGTCCTTTCAGAACTGCCGGGGAACGCATGGCGTCCAGGGCAAAACAGCCTGACGGTGTTCCATGGCCTTTTTTAATGCAGCCGGTTACTACTGGTGTGTCTACCAGAAGCTGTCCATCTTTATAAAATACCATTCTCTGGTTGGTCAGGTCAACCTCTACATATGTATTTCCTATATCATTGGTATCACGGCAGAGTCCGCTGTAAGCATAAGCGGGCTGTCTTACTTCTGTAGTTCCTGCAAGGATCGCATTATAAAGCCAGTCTGTCTCTGTTGTCTGGTCGATAGCCCAGCCGTAATCACCGCCCTGAATTGTCTTCTGACGGCCATCGTATGTCGTGAAAGTTCTTGTGCAGCCAAAAGTATCATATTTGTATCCAAGATTATTTACATAGGCTGCTACCTGGTTTTTATCGACTGTATAATTACCTTCTTCGTCTTTTGTAAGCCAGTCTTTGATGGTATTTCGGTCAAGCTGCTCGGAGCGGTCAGAGAAATCATAGGTGATCACGCAGCTGGTAAGCTTATTCATCTGATCGCAGTCTTTCTTAAGGGTTTTATCATCTTTGTATACAGAAGGTTTCTTGTAGCAGTCTTTTTTCTCAAGATTGACTGTGGTATCTCCTGCGGAAACTGCTGCGCGGATCACTTTCTGTACTTTCTTAGTGTCAAGTGTTGTTCCTTCTTTTTCCGGCTGGATCTCGTATGTCTCACCATTGTCTTTGATGCAGGCATCTTCAGGTTTCTCCATGTTGTCCTTCTGCATACATTTCAGACTTTTTACAGCTTTGGTAAGTTTCTTGTCATCCTCATATTCTGTGACTGTGTTCAGCTTATATTTTTTCTTCTGATTGAAAGCCAGGAACCATTTATAGCGGTCCTGTTTCCGGATCAGTTTAGCTGCGCCGTTATCCGGCTTGTATACAAGGCCTGCTTCTTTTGCAGTGATGCTTTCTTTCCCATTGTTTCTTGTCTCTACTGTAAGAACATAGGCCTGAACTTCTTTTGCAAGGAGTTCTTCTGTCTCATCTGCTGTTTTGTAAGAGCAGTTAAAACCGTTCACCTGTGATCCTGGCAGAAAATGATCTGTAAAATAGTGCACGCCATATCCGTAAGCTGCTGCTGTAAGGACCAGCAGGATAATGATCAGTGCAATGACCACTTTTTTGCCAGTTTTCATTTTTTCTTTTTCCTCACCCATAAGATCAATTCTCTCCGATAGTTTATGACTGCCCGGTATTACATATATAGAAATACCGGGCAGTCTGATGTTATCTTTTTCTTGGTTACTGATTATTTCTCGAGAAGTTTTTCCACGCTCACAAGTTTCACACAGAGAACAAATACCTCTGCTGCTTTGCCAAGTTCCTCAATGCTTGGGAAACTTGGTGCGATACGGATGTTGCTGTCTTTCGGATCCTTTCCATATGGATAAGTTGCGCCGGCACCTGTCATAACAACACCTGCCTCTTTTGCTTTGGCAACGATTGCTTTTGCGCAGCCTTCCATAGAATCAAAGGAGATGAAATATCCGCCGTGCGGTTTGGTCCACTCACCGATTCCAAGTCCGTTAAGTTCTTTGTCCAGTGTAGCGAGAACCATCTCGAATTTCGGACGAAGGATGTCTGCATGTTTTCTCATGTGTTCATGAAGTCCGTTGATGTCCTTGAAGAAACGAACGTGGCGGAGCTGGTTCAGCTTGTCGTGTCCGATGGTCTGTACTGTCATGTATTTGCGGAAGTCATCCAGGTTGGCCTTGGATGCTGCAACTGCTGCAATACCGGAACCTGGGAAACTTACTTTTGAGGTAGAAGTAAATTTGTAAACAATGTCCGGATTTCCTGCTTTCGCACACTCGTCAAGAATCTCAAGAAGGAAGTCCTGGTTGTCATCATAAAGATGATGGATGCTGTAAGCGTTATCCCAGTAGATTCTGAAATCCGATGCTGCCGGTTTCAGATGCGCAAAACGCTTAACTGTCTCTTCGGAATATGTGTAGCCCTGCGGATTGGAGTATTTCGGAACACACCAGATTCCTTTTACTGCCGGGTCTTCATTTACATATTTCTCAACCATGTCCATATCCGGGCCTTCCGGAGACATTGGAATATTGATCATCTCAATTCCGAAAAATTCTGTGATTCTAAAATGACGGTCATATCCTGGTACTGGACAGAGGAATTTCACCTTGTCAAGCTTGCACCATGGTGTATTTCCCATAACTCCGTGGGAATAGGAACGTGCGATAGTGTCGAACATTACGTTCAGGCTGGAGTTACCATAGATAATGATGTTCTCAGGCTCAACTTCGGACATCTCTCCAAGAAGTCTCTTAGCTTCTGGGATACCATCGATCACACCGTAGTTTCGGCAGTCTACTCCGGTCTCACATTTCAGATCTGCATCGCCCGCAAGTACTTCCATCATTTTCATGGAAAGGTCAAGCTGATCTGGTGCCGGTTTACCACGGGACATATCCAGTGCCAGACCCTGCGCTTTGATCTCATCAAACTCACGGTCGAGTTCTTTCTTTAAGTCGAGTAACTCTTCCCTGCTCATCTCACAATATTTTTTCATATGTTTGCTTCTCCTCTTTTTGCGCACAGTTTATAGCACTCCCAGAAATTACTGCATCAAGTTCAGCTGTGCAGGGTATTAATTCCCGGAATCGCTATAATCTGCGGTTGCTGTGTTCACGCCTTCTGTTTTTCCTCAAGAAATGTCTGCAAAAATTTCTTCTGCAAAAACTACCACAGTTTCGCAGAAGCAGGCTTATCTGTCCTGGCAGAAAATCTCTGCGTACATTTTAGTATGGAAAAGCGCTGTTGTCAAATCTTTCGTGGAAAATCCTGCACTTCTCTTGCACGGGGGGTGTTTTTCCTCTATACTGATAAAAATGATATTAACGCATCGAATGCTTTTTACTCAGTTTACTTAAGGTAACTCCGGTGCTTTATGGAAATACTGCAGACAGGTGCTGAAATCTGATATGAATATGAAAGAAACGAGGTATTAAACATCATGTGGATTGCAGATGGTTGGAAAGATTATGAAGTTATTGATACATCTAAAGGTGAGAAGCTGGAGCGCTGGGGAGATTATCTCCTGGTCCGTCCGGATCCGCAGGTTATCTGGGATACTCCGCGTAAGAACCGTGGCTGGAAGCATATGAACGGCCATTATCACAGAAGCAGCCGCGGCGGCGGTGAGTGGGAGTTCTTTGACCTGCCTCATCAGTGGGAAATTAATTATAAGGATCTTACCTTTAATCTGAAGCCTTTCAGCTTCAAGCATACAGGACTTTTCCCGGAGCAGGCTGTGAACTGGGACTGGTTCGGTGAGAAGATCCGCAATGCCGGCCGCCCGATCAAGGTGCTGAATCTTTTTGCCTATACTGGCGGTGCTACTCTGGCTGCGGCTGCGGCTGGTGCGTCTGTTACTCATGTGGATGCTTCCAAGGGTATGGTGAACTGGGCAAAAGAGAATGCTGCTGCTTCCGGACTTTCCGGTGCGCCGATCCGCTGGCTTGTGGATGACTGCGTGAAATTCGTAGAGCGTGAGATCCGCAGGGGAAATCATTATGATGCGATCATTATGGACCCGCCTTCTTATGGCCGTGGACCTAAGGGCGAGATCTGGAAGATCGAGGATGCGATCCATCCGCTGATCAAGCTTTGTACTAAGATCCTCAGCGATGATCCGCTGTTTTTCCTTGTGAATTCTTATACTACGGGTCTTGCTCCGGCGGTGCTGACTTATATGCTGGCTACGGAATTAAAACCCTGGAAGGGTAATGTGGAGTCTCAGGAGATTGGGCTTCCTGTTACAGAGAGTGGGCTGGTGCTGCCTTGCGGCGCGTCTGGTAGATGGAGTTCTGCACGGTAGGACCGGGATGTTGTGCTATCCTGATGGGGTGGCACCTGCATAGTGGACGGTATTGGCATCTCATTTTACGTGATAAAAATATATTGTCATTTATATTTCACTGTTTTGAGTACGGAAACTACGAAAGATACCCTTCCCTTTACCTGCACACCGGCTTATAACCGCGATGCCTGTAAGGGATGTGTCTGTTCTACCTGTTATGAACAGGAATTCTGCGACCGGTGCAGCTCCTGTGTGGAGCAGGGACATCGGAAGGAACGGTGCAATGCTTATGAGGGGGCTTATAATTACTGATCTTATAGTTTAGTTTATGATGCCTTCTGAAATTAACTCTAAAAAGGACTTGTGAAAAAGTGTTGCATAATTCACTTTTTTGCAGGTTCTTTTTTCAATCAATATAATCTTATAATGTACCTCCATTTTTTCTGCACAAAATCTCTAAATCTTCTAATATTGTTTCAAAATCCAGTGTATGCTCAATATCATAGTTTTCTTTAATAAAGGCTATTCCTTCATAACGAAAAAGATACTGAAATGCCTCTTTAATACTCAGATCATATCTCCTGGAAAATTCATTTACACATGCAACAACATAATCAATTTTTTTCTTCTGTTCGCTCATCAAAATTTCCTTATTATTCTGAATTTCCACGTTATTTTCCAATATCCTTATTTATATTCATTAATTCTTCCAGCTGCGTCTGACTCAGACCTGTCGCAGCTGATATTTGCTCTTTTGTAAGAATTCCCACGTCCAGCAATTTAAGTGCAATTTGTTCTCTTTCTTTTTTCGCTCCAGCAGTATAGCCTTCCTCAACGCCCTCTTCCCGGGTCTGTCTCATATGGCGTTCTTCATCGTATTCATATATACTCACTTTCTTCGCCTCCGCTCGATTTTTCTTTAAAAAATCTGCCAATATTCCTTCATTAATGCACTCTGTGATCGCGCGCTCCACCGCTTCATCCAGATTCATCACTGCCGCATATTCTCTCACACGTGCCGTATACTCTGCGTAATCATGAAGCGTCCTGCAGGTTTCCATCAGTTCCTTATTATGACCTTTATTGATATTCAACATAACAGCAGTCAGCTCTAATGATGGTTCGCTATCTGGAATTGCAAAAAGCTCTGATAGTTTCAATTCCTTCCGGTTTGGCTGCTCTTCCTGCCCATTATAGAAGATCACAAATTTCGGTGTTGGCAGCTTCACTGCTCTGGTTCCATAGAGATTCATATCCTTCGTATAATCCGAATATACATCTGCCACATACAACAGATACCGTACAGGCAAATTCGGACTGTACGTAGACTGATGCTCATACAAATTCAGCCACATTTCAATAATAAATGAAACATCGTTCTGCATAGACATATAAATCGCATTCTCCAGGGTATTGATCTGAAGCAAATGCGGATCATCATAATTTGTTCCATTAATTGCATTATAAAGTTCCAGCAATTCATTCCTGTCAGTGAATAACATTGCAAAAATACGAGACTTATACATCCGATTAGCAATTAATACATCTGTCCTGTTTTCTTCCATGTAATATCCTCCTTATAAACCATCAGGAGAATCCCAAGAAAAAAGTCTTTCAGAAATCTCCTGCATAATCATATAGTTCAAGCATTGAGATTTCTTTGTAATAAGCCGAACGGCTGTGAATTTAAGATACGGATACCAATCCGTACAGAACAACAGAAATGAAATGCTTTTTCTTAAACTTAGCACAAAACGGGCGAAAACGCAACTAAAACATTTCGACAAAATCCACCCCAGAAAACAGGCTGTTACTGTTCACTCCGTGACCAGTAACGAACAGGCTCTTCATTTTAATAAAAAAGAGACCGTCAGACCAATAAAGTCCAACAGTCTCCAAAAAAGAACTTTTTTTACTATTTATTCTTAACTTTCTCTAACATCTCCTCAGCTCTCTCGACCTCGCTCTTCTCATCCTTCGGCAGAATGATATTAAGCAGGATAGCAATTACCGCTGCGGGAACGATACCGGAGCCACCGAAGATCAGGCTGATGGCCTCTGGCAGATGTGCGAGAATTGCTGTATTAGAACCAAGGCCATAACCAAGACCAAGTGCAACAGAAACGATAGTTACATTTCTTGGTCCAACCGGCCACTTGGTGATCAGCTGGATACCGCTGACAACGATAGATGAGAACATCATAACAGCAGCACCGCCCAGAACACTCTGCGGCATGATGGAGATCAGCGCAGCAAGCTTCGGGAACAGGCCGCAGGCGATCAGGAAGATTCCGCCAGTCGCGATACAAAAACGGTTTACAACCTTATTCATGGCAACCAGACCAACATTCTGGCTGAATGAGGTATTCGGCAGCACACCGAACAGTGCGGCAAAGGAAGACCCAAGACCGTCACACATAACTCCACCGGAAAGCTCTTTATCCGTAGCCTCTCTTCCAAGACCACCCTCTGTGATTCCGGAGATGTCTCCAACTGTCTCAACTGCAGTTACAATAAACATAATCATAATCGGAACGATCGCACGGGCATCAAACACCCATTTTACAGGCATCAGTGCCGGTACTGCGAACCATTTCGCCTGAGCGACCTTGTCCCAGTTCAGAACCCAGGCTTTGGTAGCCTCCACAGTAGCACCTGTGTCATCTACATATGTAAATGTTGTCGGAAGTACCACAGCCATGATACTTACCAGGATATATCCCACGATAATACCAATGAGAATCGAGGAAAAGCTTGTGAAACCTTTTGTACCATGCTTCAGTGCAATGATCACGACCAGAACCACTAAGCCTACGAAAAGGTTTTCAACGGAGCCGTAATCCTTGGCTGAGCTTCCGCCTCCGAAAGAGCTAATTCCTACACTGATCAGTGAAAGACCAATTGAAAGTACAACTGTACCGGTTACAACCGATGGGAAAAATCTTCGTAAGGGCTTCAGAAAGCCTCCCAGAACAGTCTCAAAAAGTCCTCCGAGAAAGCTGGCTGCCATGATCGCGCCATAGGCTGCGATTCCATTGCCCATGACTCCGGCAACGCTCTGACATACACCGATGAAACCAGAACTGGTTCCCATAACGATAGGAAGCTTGCCACCAACCGGTCCGATCGTAAAAACCTGTACAAGCGTGACAATTCCTGCGATCAGCATTGCATTCTGAAGTAATGCAACCTGAAGTTCCCCTCCTGCTTCGATTCCGCAGGCTGCCGTGATGATCAGAAGAGGGGTAAGATTACCCACGAACATGGCAAGTACATGCTGCAGACCAAGAGGAATAGCCACCTTAAGAGGCGGGCGGCCGTCCAGCTCATAAGGGCTGGCTGTGTTTGTTTCGTGTTTTTCCATAATGAATCCATCCTTTCTTTCCCTATGTCCTGACGATAACCTGAGACCATAGTTCCCACTCTTTTGGAACATTACGGAGTAATTTCCCATGACATAAAAAGGTAGCTATATCCATTGCTGAATATAACCACCCTGTTATCTGTCAGCACACGTATCATGTCCATAATCATTCGGACATTCTTATCTGAACTGTTATTCAGACTCCTGAAAAACGGGTTCATTATACATTATCCCGACATCTATATCAAGTAATAATTAGCAGGTTGTCTCTTTTTTTGCTGCTTTTTTTGCCTGGCTCTCGCCCCAGAGCTCATCCGCCTGTTTTTTCCATACCTCTGCGTAGTGATCGCATTTCGCACAAAGATGCTCAGCAGTCTCCGGAGACTGGAGATCTGTGGATTTTGCTCCGGAACGGTCAACCATCTTGCGGAGAAGTTCCGGATTCTCAAGCATCGGGCAAGGACGAAGCATGTTGTCGTTGAACGGCTGTCCTTTGTGATACTCCATAAAGATCGGGCTCTTCAGTGCCTCAAGAAGAGTATTCTCTTTAATGTTGGCATTGGAGAAATGGATAAATACACAAGGATCCACATCACCGTTTGCATTGATATGAAGATAACGGCGGCCGCCTGCAATACATCCGCCTACATACTCTGCATCATTCTGGAAGTCCATTGTGAAGAGCGATTTTGTTGCACGGAATTTACGGACGCTGTCATACATTTTGATTCTCTGCTCAGGTGTCGGAAGAAGATCAGCTGCTGCGTCATTTCCAACCGGCATATAATGGAAGAACCATGCAAAATAAGCTCCGCACTCGATCAGATGGTCAAAGTACTCCTCGCTGCTTACAGCCTCAACGTTTGCGGAAGTGTAGCATGTGGAGATACCAAACGGAAGTCCGTGGCTCTTCAGAAGCTCCATTGCATGCATAACCTTCTGATATACACCATCACCACGACGGCCATCTGTTGTTGCTTCTGTTCCCTCAAGGCTGATCGCCGGAACAAAGTTCTTCACACGAAGCATTTCCTGGCAGAACTCCTCATCGATCAGAGTTCCGTTTGTGAAGGAAAGGAACTCGCAGTCCGGATTCATCTCACAGATCTTGATGAGGTCTTTTTTTCGTACAAGAGGCTCACCGCCTGTGTAGATGTACATGTACGTTCCAAGTTCTTTACCCTGTTTTACGATAGAGTCAATCGTCTCAAGATCAAGGTTCAGTTTGTGGCCGTACTCTGCTGCCCAGCATCCTGTGCAGTGAAGGTTACATGCACTTGTCGGGTCAAGAAGGATCGCCCACGGTACATTGCAGTCGTTTTCTGCTGAAACTTTCTGCTGTGTTGCACTTCCTTTCAGACTAGCATTTACGATAAAGTTGCGGAAGAAAGTCTGACGTACGCCTGCATCCAGCTGATACATACGAAGGATCAGCTGATACCAGTTATCCTTTGCCTCGATGGAATGACGGATCGCAGCTCTCTGACCTGCATACCAGTCATCCGGTGTCACCTTATCTACCATCTCCATGATCTTCGGTATATTTGTCTCCGGATCCTTCTCAAGATAATCCAGTGCTTTTGATACAGTAGCTGTGATTGCTGCCTGTTTTGCTTTGTCTACGATTCCCATACTTTGTTTCCTCCTTATATTGTCATCCTAAAGTAAAATGATTATTCTCTGTTTCATATCTACAGTCTGTCCTTGATGATCTTGATCGTCAGAACCGCCACACACAGATTCAGAATCCCCTCCAGCAAAATGGAAAAGCCTACCAGCATCATCATTACAGCTGCTGCTTCAAACGGCCTTATAAAGACCAGGATTCCGATCACTCCTGTTGCCAGTGCCACTACCAGGATCTGCCACCACAGAACAAGACCGAATTTTTTTGCATCGATGGACATCTGGATCTTAAACAGGGCATCTGCCAGGATCAGGATTCCGAACACGGAAAAAATAAGATCTACTGCAAAATTTCTTCTGGCGATCATGATCACTCCTACTGCGATCAGAAGTATCCCGAAGGCCAGGTCAAACTGAAACGCCAGACAGAAGGCATCTCTTGTGAAATATCCGGTAATCTTGATGGCACCATACAAGATCAGCATGATTCCCATCATGATACACAGCATTCTTATGGAGCTTTCTGGCTTTGCTATCAGAAAAATGCCAAGCAAACAAAACAGCAGTGACATAATAATATAGATATTTTTTACGATTTTCAGCTGTCTCAGACCATCCATACGACCCTCCTTGATAATTTTTTCTCAATTACTGTAATGAATTATAACTCTGAAAATCCGAAAAAAAAACAGACAAAAAAGAGCCAGTGCCCAAATTTCAGACACTGACCCTGATTTAACCATCTCACTGGATGGATGTTCTTTATTTATTTCGCAGACCGCAATCTGCCCTGAAGCTGTTGGTACTGAATCATCAGATTCTTCTGGTAGATCTTTTCCAGCTTATGCATGTCCTCCAGAATATCATAATCCATATCATGTCTCAACCAATCCAGGATCACACCCACAAATACACATTTATAATATCGGATCACCAGACGTTTGTCCTCCTGATCTCCTTCTGCATCTTCCCAGACCTTATCAATCAGCTCCCCTACAATGTGCTCTGCGGCACAGTTTAAGTAATCCGCAAAAACATCTCTCTGGATGGAACCGTAAAGATGCAGCATTGCCCTCTGGTTCTTCTGTACTGCATTGACCAGAATTTCCATACAGTCGCTGATGGATTCCGGTTCCTTATGGTTCTTTATGATATCATCAAGCTCATCCTGAACAACTGCCTCAACTGCATCCGGGATATCCCTGAAATGATAATAAAACGTATTCCTGTTCACACCACATCTTTCTACGATATCCTTCACAGTGATCTTTGACAATGGCTTCTCATCCATAAGCTGTGTCAATGTCTGCAGTATGACCTTTCTTGTAAAACCTGGCATTTCCTCTCCCCCTGTTAAAGCGTTTCTCAGGCTGTTTTCTTATTATGTCTCGGGATTTTGGCATTTTCAAACTTTCCTGTCCATATCTTCCTCATCGGTTCTTGGCGGCTGAACATGAATGGTTCCCTCTATAACGATGTGGTTCCTGACCTGGTTCACTACGATCTCCAGATTTTTCCAGTGGCATCGGAACTGCTCGCCGTCCTCCGGCACACGTTCTAGGACACCACAAACGAAGCCGCTGAAGGTGTCATATTTCTCCACCGGAAGCTCAATGTCCATGGCGTCTGCCACATCATCCAGAATAGCACCGCCCTGCACCCTCCAGATATGCTCACCGATCTTCTCAATGTCATCCGGCTTCGGCAAGTCTGTTCTGTCATCAATATCACCTACCAGAGCTTCCACTAGGTCATGCAGGGTAACAATCCCGACAAAGCATCCATACTCATCCAGAACTGCTGCAAAATAATCTCGTTTCTCGCGCATTTCCCTGAAAATCAGATTCGCACGCATGGATTCCGGTACAAAAAACGGCGGATAACAGGCGTCTAAAAGAACAGACTCCCTGTTTCTTGTATCCATCCGGAAATAATCCCTGGTATCCAGAATGTATACAATGTCATCCTCATCTTCTCCACATACAGGATAGAAGGTGTGACGGTTCTCCCGGATCACCTTCTCCCATTTCTCATCGGAATCCTCCATATAGAGAACAACCACATCCCGCCTGTGTGTACAGATCTCATCCGCCGTGGTATCATCCAGGTCAAAAACATTCTGGATCATCTCGCTCTCCTCCAGTTGGATGCTGCCCTGCTCATTTCCCTCCGTAAGCAGCAGACGGATCTCTTCCTCTGTCTCCTGCTCCTCTTTTTCCTCCGGTTTGATCCCCATAAGGTGAAGAATGCCACCGGCTGTTGCAGTAAGAAGTGCCGTCATCGGCCACATTACGATAAGTACGATTCGAAGAAGCCCGGCAAGCCGTAAGGACAAATCATCTGCATTCTTCATTCCCAGCCGTCTCGGCACCAGCTCCCCGAACAGAAGGCTTACGTAGGAAAGAAGAATGGTCACGATAATCATACAGACTATTTTCAGAACATTTTGTGGTATATCTGCGTCTGCTTTCAAAATAACTTCTGCCAGAGGCTGTGCAAAATATTCCGCCGCAAAAGCACTCTGCAGAAATCCGGCTACAGTAACGGTCACACGGATGGCTGTCATAAAGTGCGCCGGCTGTTCCGTAATTCTCATCAATATCTGTGCACGGTGATCCCCGGTCTCTGCCAGTTCTCGTATCTTCGGTTCATTCATGGACAGAACCGCAATCTCCGCACCTGCAAAAACAGAATTCACAAAGATTAGGAACACCAGTAAAATAATTGCCTGCATCATAATTTTATTCCCCTCAATTTAACCCAACACCTCAGTAAGGCTTCTGAACTCTCAGATTATGTTACTGCTCACTCCGTTCACAGCAACCAGATTATCACTTAAGATAGCACACTTGTTTCCCTCTGTCAAACCAGTACAGTGAATAGAAAAGAAGCAGCGGCGTTTTGTTTATTCCGCTGCTGCTTCTTTCTCTGTATGATGTTTCGGAAATTCCATGGTGATCTCCGTTCCCTGCCCCGGCTCGCTTGTAAGCCACAGCCTGCCGTCAAGAGTACTTACTCCATGTTTTACAATAGAAAGCCCCAGTCCGGTTCCTCCGATTTCCTTGGAATGGCTTTTGTCCACTCTGTAGAAGCGTTCAAAAATACGTTCCTGATCTTCTTTCGGAATACCGATTCCTGTATCTTTTACAATCACACGGACAACATCCCCGCCGTCCTTCAGCCGGACAGACACTTCGCCGCCGCGGTGATTGTATTTAATGGCATTGTCACAGACATTATAGATCACTTCTTCCATGACTGTAGGTACTGTATCCAGAGTCATACTTCCGCCTTCCATATACATATGGACTTCCTGCTTCTCGGCTGCGTCATGAAGCGTGGAAAAAATATCGTGAACCAGACTGTACAGATCCAGTTTTTCCCACTGGTAAGGAAGGCCGCCTTCATCCAGACGGGAAATACGGATCACATCTCCTACCAGACGAATCAGACGCTGGGCTTCTCTGTAGATCCGCCCTGCAAAAACTTTTATGTCCTCTTCCTTTACAAATCCGCTCTGCATGATCTCAGCAAAACCGGAAATGGAAGTAAGAGGCGTTTTCAGTTCGTGGGAAACATTTGCGGAAAATTCTCTTCGAAGCTGTTCCCGTTCTACTTTTTCGGTCACATCAACCAGGAGGAGCACTGCACCTTCTGTATTGTTTTCCCTTGTGACAGGATTTGCGATCACCTGGATATCTCTTCCATCCAGACGAAGGACTTTATCCACATGATTGCCTTCCAGAACCTGTCCTACAACCTCCCGGAATTCACCGGAACGGTTCAGGGAATATACACTCTCACCAGTTTTCACATCGTTTACCTTGAGGAGTTTTCCCACACTGGTGTTGCAGGAAAGAACCATTGTGTAGCGGTCGATCACCAGAAGGCCTTCCTGCATATTCTCTGTGATAATGGAAAATTCCTTCTGCTGTCTTCTGGCTGCTTCCAGCTGCAGGCGGATCTGACGGTTCTGACGGTAGATCCTGCTGAGAAGAGGTTCCACTTCTTCGTATACACGATTCTTCTCCGGATGATCCAGATCAAGATTATTAAGAGGTTCTATCACCTTCCCGGCGAGCCTGGACGCAAACACTGCTGACAGGATAAGCATAAGAAACAGTACCCCCAGCAAAGGCGGCACCAGCTGTCCCAGAAGATATAAAGCTGATTCCTGTGTGCTGGAAATACGGATCACATTTCCGTTGTCAAGACGCAGGGCATAATATATTGTCTTTTCGGAAAGCGTAGACGACATTCTCGTGTCTTCGCCTTCTCCGTTGATCTCTGCCTCGCGAATTTCTTTCCTGTGGTTATGATTCTCCATGGTTTCCACAGCAGCCTCGTTATCATAGATGACTTTTCCACTTTTATCCACATAGGTGATCCTGGAATCCAGGTTATTGAGGTCTTCCAGATAATCTGTTCCCGAATTTTCCACACCTTTTGCAATATATACAGCTTCATTTTTCAGTTCACCAAGCAGCTGCTTCTGAAAAGAGTGATATAAAATTCCAATAACAAATGCCAGTCCCAGTACTGTAACCACAGTTGAGACCAGCATAATATATTTGAAGATTTTTTTTCCCAAAATTATTCTTCCCCGATAAGATAATTGTCTGTGTGACTGGCAGTGCTTCTGTGGGTTCCTGTGATGGAATATTCCACCCACTCTGCAATGTTTACTGCATGATCACCGATACGCTCGAAATATTTCGCAGCCATAAGGATATCCAGGCCAACTCTGGCATTGGGATTTCCGGTGCTTAAAACTTCGGCAAGCTTTTCCTTGATCTCATTAAATGCCTTATCTACCTTGTCATCGTCTGCGATCACCTGTCTGCAGAGTTCCAGATCTCCTTTTACAAAGGCATCTATGCTCTCTGTTACCATACGGACAGTATCCTCCGCCATCTTCCGGATGTTGATCACATCACCGCTTACAGCCTGTGTCTCGATATGCTTGGAAAGATCCGCAATATCCGCTGCCTGGTCTCCAATACGTTCCATATCCGAGATCATCTTCAGTGCTGCGGAAATGGATCTTAAGTCACCTGCAACCGGATGCTCATGAAGAAGAAGCTTCATGCAGAGATTCTCGATCTCTCTTTCCTGGGTATCAATCTCCTTCTCTGTGTCAAAGATCTTTCCGATAAGTGTGATTCCTCCTTCACCCTGGATCGCCCTGGAAGAAAGCGAAATCGCTTTCTCGCAGAGACTTCCCATTGTGATCAGCTCTACATGCAGCTCTTCCAGCTGTCTTACAAAACGTTCTGACATAATATCAACCAAACCTTCCTGTAATATAATCCTCGGTACGCTTGTCTGCCGGCATGGAGAACAGCTTGTCTGTGTCTGCAAATTCCACTACTTCACCAAGCAGGAAGAAAGCGGTCTTATCCGAAATACGGGTTGCCTGCTGCATGTTATGTGTTACCATGACAATGGTATAATCTTTTTTTAATTCTACCGCTAAATCCTCGATTTTAGAAGTGGAAATCGGATCAAGTGCAGATGTTGGCTCATCCATCAGAAGTACTTCCGGCTGAACGGCCAGGGCACGGGCGATACAGAGTCTCTGCTGCTGGCCGCCGGACATGCCGAGCGCACTTTTTTTCAGGCGATCCTTAACTTCGTCCCAGATAGCTGCATCACGGAGAGATTTTTCTACGATCTCATCCAGCTTCGACTTGGAACGGATGCCGTGTGTTCTTGGTCCGTATGCAATGTTGTCGTAAATGCTCATCGGGAACGGATTTGGCTTCTGGAATACCATTCCTACGCGCTTACGCAAAACGTTCACATCCATATCCCCGTAAATATCTTCGCCGTCAAGCTCTACTTTTCCAGTGATGGTACAACCTTCTACAAGGTCGTTCATACGGTTTAATGATTTCAGAAGTGTGGATTTACCGCAGCCGCTGGGCCCGATAAATGCTGTGATCTCTTTTTCCGGGATTTCCATGTTGATGCCTTTCAGCGCATGGAAATTTCCGTAATGGAGATTCATATTGTCTATCAGAATTTTTGTATTTTCACTCATGATCCTTATCCTTTCGCGATTTTTCTGGCTACCATTCCGGACAGGCCGTTAATTACAAGTACAAATGCCAGAATAACTACTGCTGTTGCAGATGCCTGGTTTACGTGGAGTCCTTCACTGGAGAGCACATACATATGAAGGGCCAGTGTTCGTCCGGAACCCATCAGGCTGTTTGGAACTGCCGCAACCGTACCGGATGTATAAAGAAGTGCTGCTGTCTCACCAACAACACGGCCAATGGCCAAGATCACACCTGCCAGGATTCCCGGGACAGCGGAAGGAAGTACGATGGTAAAAATAGTACGAAGCTTGCCCGCACCAAGTCCGAAGCTTGCCTCGCGGTAAGAATCTGGAACGGATTTCAGTGCTTCCTCAGAAGTACGCATGATCAGCGGAAGTACCATGATAACCATAGTCAGCGCACCGGAGAGAAGGGACATTCCCCAATGCAGCGCAGTTACAAAGAACAGCATACCGAACAGACCGTAAACAATAGAGGGAATACCGGAAAGCGTTTCTGCTGTGATACGGATCAGTTTTACAAAGCGGCTGCCTTTTTTTGCATATTCTACAAGAAAGATCGCTGCAAAAATTCCTACCGGAGCGGCAATTGCCAGAGCTACCACTGTCATGATCAGGGTATTGATCAGTGACGGAAGCAGGGAAACATTCTCTGATGTGTAGGTCAGGCTGAACAGGCTGGCGTTAAGATAGGGGATACCTTTTACCAGCACATAGCCGATGAGGAAGAACAGCAGGGAAAAAGTGAGCAGCGCACCGAGCAATGTGAGGAATGCCAGGATTCCTGCGCCCGGGTGGCTGATGTAGGATTTCAGCTGATCTTTCAGGGTAAGTGTATTTCTTTTTTTCATAGTTGTTTCTGCCGCAGGATCTGCGGCTACAGATACGTTAGTTTGCATGTTCCGCCCTCCTGTTCAGCAGTGAAAGACTTAAGTTGATGATAAGGATAAATACAAAGAGTACAACTCCTGTTGCGATCAGTGCTTCTCTGTGAAGACCTGATGCATATCCCATCTCTGTTACAATGTTTGCTGTCATGGTACGGACACCCTGGAGAAGTCCTTTTGGCATTCGCGGCTGGTTTCCGGCTACCATGATAACTGCCATGGTCTCACCGATAGCGCGGCCGATTCCAAGAACGATTCCTGCCAGGATTCCGGATTTTGCTGCCGGAAGCATAACAAAGAAAATGCTGCGCTCTTTTGTTGCGCCAAGTGCAAGAGAACCTTCATAGTAGCTCTCAGGGACACTTCTTACTGCGGATTCGGTGACTCCGATAATGGTTGGAAGGATCATGATCCCAAGGAGGATACATGCTGCGAGCATACTGCTTCCGGTTCCTCCGAACAGCTGACGGATCAGCGGTACAAGGAGAACCAGGCCAAAATAGCCATATACGATGGATGGAACACCTGCCATCAGCTCAATTCCTGATTTCAGCGGTTTGTAGATTTTTTTCGGGCAATATCTTGCCATGAACACGGATGTAAAAAGCGCGATCGGCACTCCGATGAGGATGGCTCCTGCTGTTACATAAATACTTGCCACGATCATTGGCAGGATTCCGAATTTATCGTTTGTTGGCCGCCATTCTGTTCCAAGAAGGAATTTCAGTGGACCGATCTTTCCCATTGCCGGAAGGCCGTTTGCAAAAAGGAACACGCAGATAAGAAATACTGCGAGCACTGATGCGCAGGCTGCAATGAGGAATACGATCTTCATGGCCTTTTCTCCTAAATGATTCATAAAACACCTTTCCTTTTGATTCCTGTTAATTTCTAATGAGAGCGGCTATCTGGTCACGATCGCCGCTCTTTTGTGTACTTTCTTTTTTTCAGATTCAGAAACGGTTTACTGACGGTTTATTTTGTAACGTCTTCCCAGTCTGTGATGTCGCCTGTGAAGATGGATTTTACCTGATCACTTGAGAGCTCTTCAAGATCATTTCCATTGTTTACGATCACTGCGATACCATCTCTTGCGATTGCTTCAGACTTAACACCTTTTGCTGTCTCTTCGTCTTTCAGATCACGGGATGCCATTCCGATATCGCATACACCCTCTGTTGCGCTGTTGATTCCTGTTGTGGAATCGCTGACCTGAACCTCTACTGTGATGTCTTTGTTTGTTTTCTGATATGCTTCTGCAAGTTTCTCCATTACAGGGCCTACGGAAGAAGATCCCATAACTACGACTTTACCTTTTGCATCGCCTGCTTTGTATGCCTCTGCTTTGTCATCTACTTTGATGTATCCTTCTTTTTCGATGATGTCCTGTCCGTCAGAACTCATGATGTAGTTGATGAAATCCTGTGCTGCATCACTTAATTTGTCGCCTGTTACAATGTTAAACGGACGTGCTACTTTGTATGTATCATCTGCAACGTTCTCTGCTGTTGCTTCTGCGCCGTCGATCTTTACAGCTTTTACTGTGTCGTTGAGGGAACCTAAGGATACGTATCCGATGGAGTTCTCATCGCCAGCTACTGTGGTAAGCATTACATCTGTGTTGTTTGTGATGCTTGCTTCCTGTGTTGTCATATCTACTTTCTCGCCGTCTTTTTCTTCTTCGATTCCGAACAGTTCTACGAATGCGCCTCTTGTTCCAGATCCGTCCTCACGGGAGATTACGTCGATTGCTCCGGATGGTGCTGCCATTACAACTGTGCCCATTACTGTAGTTCCGATAAGTGCTGCTGTTAAGATACCTGCGATTCTTTTTTTCATGTCTTTTTCTCCTCATTTTCTATGATCATTTTTTTGTTTGCTTACTGCTTAAGTACAGGTGTTATTATAGAAATGGAAGGTAAAATATAAAATCGCGGTTTTGTAAAATCTTAGTAAAATAAAAAAAGCTGCTCGCGCAGCTTTTTTTAAATAATGTATTCATCCGCCTTCACGGCCTGCCAGTTCATCAGGTCTTCCAGCGTGATATTATCCACAACATCTTTAATGGCATCGTCCAGTTTTTTCCAGAGGATCTGTGTTACACAGTTCTCCTCCCGGTCACAGATGGCTCCGTTGTCGTCCAGGCATTCCACTGGAGCAAGGCTTCCTTCTGTGAGACGTAAGATCATTCCGATTGTATATTTATCCGGTGTCTGCTGCAGTGCGTAGCCGCCCTGTGGTCCGCGGACGCTGCGGACGAAACCGGCCTTGTTCAGAATGGAAATGATCTGCTCCAGATATTTATCTGAAATCTCCTGGCGTTTGGCCACATCCTTCAGGCGGATCGGCTTGCCAGTATAATTCGTAGCAAGATCCAGCATCAGCCTGACCGCGTATCTTCCTCTTGTAGAAATCCTCATGTAAAATTTACCTCCAATATTTTCATAACTGATTATTCTGGTTTATTTCGTATTTCTGTATATTGCACAAAAACAACATTTACTCTACATATTCTCCCTATTGTCAGTAGGTTTTATACGTTATATTCATTATACCCTAAAAAAGTCTGACATACAACGAAAACAAACTTGTTATCCATAACTAAAATGACGCTCCGACAGCCTGCTTGGACAGGCATTCAGGAGCGCCTCACAGATTACCTGCGGAATTCTGATTCGGGGGCAAAAGAAAACACATATTCCGCAGACTGGCACACCACATCTGCGATGTGCCAGATTTCTTTATTTATTGCTGTAAACAACAATAATCATTATTTAGTAAACAGTGGTGTAGAGTAGTAACGGTCTCCGCTGTCCGGGAGAAGAGCTACGATCACTTTACCCTTGTTCTCCGGGCGTTTAGCAAGCTGGATTGCTGCATAGAGAGCTGCACCGGAAGAAATACCTGTAAGGATACCCTCTTTCTTGGTAAGGAGTTTGGATGTCTCGAATGCGTCCTCATTCTCTACCGGGATGATCTCATCGTAAACTTTTGTATCAAGTGTTTCCGGAACGAAACCTGCGCCGATACCCTGGATCTTATGCGAGCCTGCTTTTCCTTCGGAAAGTACCGGAGATGTAGCCGGCTCAACTGCAACGACCTTCACGTTCGGGTTCTGGCTCTTCAGGTACTCACCTGTTCCTGTGATAGTTCCGCCTGTACCAACACCAGCTACGAAGATATCTACCTTACCGTCTGTGTCATTCCAGATCTCCGGGCCAGTTGTTGCTGCATGTGCCTTCGGGTTAGCCGGGTTCTCGAACTGTCCTGGGATAAAGCTTCCCGGGATCTCTTTTGCAAGTTCTTCTGCCTTGGCAATGGCTCCCTTCATTCCCTTCGCTCCGTCTGTAAGAACTACTTCTGCTCCATATGCTTTCAGGATATTTCTTCTCTCAACACTCATGGTCTCCGGCATAGTAAGGATTGTCTTATATCCCTTGGCAGCTGCGATTGCTGCAAGTCCGATTCCTGTGTTTCCGGATGTTGGCTCGATGATAGTTGCACCTGGTTTCAGAACGCCTCTCTGCTCTGCATCCTCGATCATTGCCTTACCGATTCTGTCCTTAACGCTTCCTGCCGGGTTAAAATACTCGAGCTTAACAAGTACTGTAGCCTCAAGTCCTTCAGACTGCTCTACGTTCTTAACCTCTACGATTGGTGTATTTCCGATCAGTTCCAGTGCGCTTCCGTAAATTTTACCCATGATGATATCCTCCTTGATCCTTATCTCTATTTCCTTATTTCCTAGTAACTATATATGTTTTCTGTGATTTGATTGAATTATATCATAGTACATGAATTTGTCAATACATTTCGGGTAAAAAAACGAAGGAATTTTTCTCAAAAAGTTTCGGTTCATTCCATGCCCGGAAACACGCTTCGCGATACGTAGAAATCCTGCTTTGCATGATTTCGCAATTGCTTTTTCCAGACTCCTTCTTTATAATATTTACAAATACAAAATACCCACCCAGAAAGGACATGATCTTATGGAAAAAAAGCCCCATCTGATGGCGATCGTCCTGTTTTTGACGGGTCTTATCTGTATTGGACTGCTTTTCGGCCTCAGCTATAAAACTTACCAGAAGATCGATGCCGTTGACCAGAAAATGGCATCTGTGATCGATCCTGTTAAGCAAAAGCAGAAAGCCCTAAAAGAAGACATTGAACTTTATACAGCAAAGATCGAGAAGAAACAGGCAACCGACAAATACCTGCAGCAGAGATCTCAGACAGAGAAAGCTGTCAAAAGCAATACCGGAGAACATGAACGTGCACCGGAAGCAGAGAATACGCAAGACACTGTCAAATCTTCTGTTTTCAGTCAGGTTGACGGCGAAGATGCCAATACCACATCTGCTGCCAACGGCCATATCGTAGGCATTGACCCAGGACACCAGGGTTCCAATATTGATATGAGTGCCAAAGAGCCTAATGGCCCCGGCTCCTCTACTATGAAAACAAAAGCTTCCACAGGAACCAGCGGTTCCTTCAGCGGCCTTCCTGAATATCAGCTGAACCTTGACGTTTCCCTTCTTCTCAGGGATATCCTGGAACAGCGCGGCTATCAGGTTGTCATGACAAGAACAGATAACGATACTGCGATCAGTAATAAAGAACGTGCAGAACTGGTGGCATCCAAGGGCGCAGAGATCTGCGTGCGTGTTCATGCCAACGGTGATGACTCTTCCAGTGTTTCCGGTGCACTGACCATGTGCCCGTCTCAGCAGAATCCTTATGTTTCCAATCTTTACGACAGTTCCAACCGGCTTTCCAAATGCATCCTTGATTCCTACTGTGCAGCTACCGGTTTCCAGAACCGCGGCATTATCTATACAGATACCATGACAGGAATCAACTGGAGTACCATACCGGTTACGATCGTGGAAATGGGATTCATGACCAATCAGGACGATGATCTTAAAATGGCTGATTCCTCTTTCCAGCAGACAATGGCTGAAGGAATTGCCAATGGAATTGATGCTTATTTTCAATAAAAAGGAGTTTACTTATTTATGAAAAAAAATACATTTCTGTATATTGTGATCGCAGTGCTGGTAATTGCACTGGTAGGTCTCGGTGCACTGAATGTCCGTTCCCTGGACAAGCTTGCATCTCTCCAGACAAAAGTAAATGAACTGCAGGAAAATGTTCAGGAAGTCTCTGATTCTGCCGCTGAATTAAGCAGTAAGGCGGATCAGCTGGATGCACTTTATCCGGATGACCCTACTGTTGCAAGTGCTGCTGCAAATGCCCAGGCTTCCTCTGATGCTTCCGATTCTGCCGCACAGGATTCCACAGATTCCGATTCACAGGATTCTGCTGATTCTGATTCCACGGAACAGGAATCCGCTGACAGTAAAGACAGCTCATCTTCCACTCAGGAAGAAGGTACACTTTCTCCTTCCAGCGGAAGCAATACTTTTACAGATAATTCTGATTCCAGCATGGACAATGTGCTGAATCAGGTGCAGTCTCTTCTTCCAACAGACAACGGCACCTGGTCCGTATATGTATGCAACCTTGCAAAAAATACCGAAGGTGCTATCAATGATCAGCAGATGCAGGCAGCCAGCCTGATCAAGCTCTATATCATGGGTGCTGTATACGAAGACTACGACAAGCTTTCCACTGCATACGGCAAAGATAAACTGGATGATAATCTGAATTCCATGATCACAGTCAGTGACAACGATGCAGCAAATACCCTTGTAAATTATCTGGGAAGCGGCGATGATTCTGCCGGAATGGCCCGTGTCAATAAATTCTGTCAGGATCACGGATATACCAATACGTCCATGGGCCGTCTCCTTCTTGCAGACAACTCCAACGGCGATAATTACACTTCTGTCAAAGACTGCGGAACATTCCTCAAGACCATTTATCAGCAGGATAAAGGAACTTCCACAGAGGACACACTTGCAGGTGCAGAATATATGTACCACCTTCTCAAAATGCAGACAAGACAGAATAAGATCCCTGCACAGATGCCGGATGGCGTAAAAGTTGCCAACAAGACCGGCGAGCTTTCCACTGTAGAGAACGATGCCGGAATCATCTATGATACAGCCAAAGGAATTGATCTGGTTATCTGCTTTATGTCACAGGATGTAAAAGATACCTCTGCTGCACAAAGCACGATTGCACAGGATAGCCGTGCGATCTACGGTTACTATAACGAATAAAAGCTGCATTTTTCTATCGGGAAGGAAAAAATTATGAAACAAAAGAGAAAAGAAAAACACTTATTTTGGCCGGCATTATTACTTCTGCTTTTTCTGCTGATTCCAGGACATATTACCAATGTCCACGCAGCATCCGGCCAGGATCCTGTAGAATTGAAACTTTCTGAAGGAATCCGTCGTTATGATTACGCTTATCAGGTTCTTGATCTGGTTAATAAAACACGTGCAGAAAAAAATCTGTCCCCTGTTACCATGGATAAAAATCTTCTGGAATGTGCCATGACAAGAGCTGAAGAACTGACTGTTTACGCCAGTCATACCCGTCCTAATGGATACAGTTGTTTTTCCGCATTTCCTTATTTCGCTGGTGTAAGTGAAAATCTTGCCATTAACCAGGCTACACCTGACAACGTTATGGATTCATGGATCAACTCTTCCGGACATTATGCCAACATTATGAATTCCCAGAATGTTTCTGCCGGAATCGGATGCTATTCACAGAATGGCCATCTTTACTGGATCCAGTGCTTTTCTTCTCATGCAGCAGAAACCTGCGCACAGCCATCCAACCGTAATGTATCTCCTGTCATTTCTGTACTTCCAGATCTGATAAAAATCCGTTTTAATGTATCTTCCCCTATAAAATTTACAGAAGAACAGCAGGCAGTTACTATTTATGCAACATGCGTTGGTTTTAGCTATGTAAGTTCCAGCCTTGATCCAACTGCTTTTACATGGTCAACTGGTGATCCTTCTGTCGCTGCTGTAAACCAGAACGGCGTCATCCAGATAAAAAAGGCCGGAACCACCACTGTTGCCGCAACCTTGAAATCCTGTCCGGAGAAGACACTGACTGCGGATGTCAATGCCTACTATGATCTGGAAGATTCTGCTGAGACTTCCCTTTCTTACACAGGCAACTGGTACTATGCAGGAAAGCCGATAACATTTTCCCCTGTACTTAAATTTCACGGACAGACACTGACCGAAGGAAAAGATTACACCCTTTCTTTTTCCAATAATACAAATTCGGGATTAGGAAGTTTCACAATTACAGGTCTTGGACTCTATTCCGGAACACTGGCAAAGAATTTTTTTATAAGACAGATCAGTATTTCTGATACAGAAATTACTTTTCCACAGTCATCCTATATCTACACAGGAAAACCACTGACTCCAAAACCAACTGTTACCTGGAATGGTACAACTCTGAAGGAAGGTCAGGATTATACTCTTTCCTGGCATGAAAATGACCAGCAGGGAAACGCTTACGTTACAGTTTCCGGCAAGGGAAATTTCTCCGGCGAAAGGAATAAAGGCTTCTATATTGACACAACACCTATCAGCAATGCAGAAGTCAGCGATATTCCTGATTATGTATATGCTCCTGGAAAAGAATTCAAACCGGAACCAACTCTTACTTTAAATGGTGTTACCTTAAAGAAAGATGTTGACTATACGCTTTCCTACTCGGACAATTTTAATGCAAACTCCAGATATAACAGACCTCGTGTAAATATAACCGGTATTGGAATTTACAGAGGTGGTTTTTCCAAATATTTTAATATCAATCCACTTAAAATTTCCGGAGAAACTATTCAGCTTTCCAAAACAAACCTTGGAAACGAAAGTCTGTACTACTTTTTCCAGAATAACCTGAACATTACTTACAAGGGAAATAAAGTGTCCTCTGATTGTTATCAGATTACCTCAGCTAGTTATTCTTATGACAATGAGATTCTGCAGTTTACTCTTTCCTATACTCAGAATTATTCCGGACAGCGGCAGCTTAACTCTTTGAAACTGTGTAATTTTTCCAACATTGCAGATCAGACTTACAAGGGGAAAGCTCTTACACCGAAACCTGTTATAAAATATGGTTCCACCACACTTCGGGAAGGTACTGATTATAAGCTTTCATGGAAAAATAATTCAAAAGTTGGTACTGCTTCCGTAACTGTCACTGGAATAAATAATTATTTTTCAAGCAAAACAATTTCATTTAAAATTGTAAATCCGGCTCCGACTGCTACTCCAAAGCCGACTGCCACTCCGAAACCTACCGCCACCCCGAAACCTACCGCCACCCCGAAACCTACCGCCACTCCGAAACCTACCGCCACCCCGAAACCTACCGCTACTCCGAAGCCGACTGCTACTCCGAAGCCGACTGCTACTCCGAAGCCGACTGCTACCCCGAAACCTACCGCTGCTCCGAAATTATCCAAACCGACAGTAAAGGTTTCTGTAACCTGGAATAGCTGCACGCTTCGCTGGAATCAGGTAAAGAATGCCCAAAACTACATTCTTTACAAAAAGACGAACTCTGGAAAATATACAAAACTAAAAACATTAAAGGCCGGCACAACCTCATACAAGGACACAAAGATTTCCATCGGAAATAAATATTCCTATATGGTTCGGGCCAGCCGCAAGGCTTCATCCGGCTACATTTACAGTGCATATGGAAAAACAGCAACCGTCCAGCCTAATCTCAGCCGTCCAACACTTACGCTCAAAACTTCCCACGGAAAACAAACACTTTCCTGGAAAAAAGTTTCTGGAGCAAACGGCTATATCATCTACCAGAAAAAAGGCAGCGGTTCATTCAAAAAAATAAAAACCGTTTCATCCAAAAGCACCAGCTACACTATCAAAACTTCAAAAAACGTTACCTACCGTTATAAAATAGTACCTTACCGCACAGTAAACAAAAAGGTCAAAACCGGCCCCGCAAGTGCAGTAAAAACCGGAAAAGCAAAATAATTTATACCAAAAAAGGATGATGCGCCACACAACGCATCATCCTTTTTTTAATTCTTCTCTTCCCCTTCTTCGTAGGACATCTCCCAGATTTCAGAGAATACTGCCAGCGGGCAGTCCGTAAGCAGACACATGAGAATAAAACATTCATATGGATTTACTATGTAAATTTCGCCCATTCCACAGCGGGCCAGGATCTCTTGGATCTCCTCAAGGAACTGACGGTATCTAGTATATGGATCATCATCTTCCATTTCCTGTGAGATCACAAAAAACTCCAGAGTGATCAGATCAAAACGTTCTACCGGAAATTTATGATTCAGGATATTGTTGATCCTCTGGCGGCTGAAACGCTTCTGGCTGAAATGTTTTGCCAGAATAGACGCTGACATCTTCTTAAGATTGCCCATCTTGTTGATCGGGATTCCGCTGCAGATAACTTTCTCAAGATCAGAAGCATTGATATTCTCAGGCTTCCAGATCTTTTTACCGCCATTCTCCTCTTCGTCCTTCTGGTACATAGCAGCAATGATCTTCTTTGCCCGCTCCAGAAGAACCATGAATTCCTGGAACGCCTGGCTCTTTTCTGATTTCGGATCATCACATCTGCTTTTTAAAAATGCCAGATATTCCAGAAGTTTTTCCTCGCTATCCAGGCAAAGACCTGTACCGTAAACAACTTCACCTGTCTTTTTTTCCACAGGGGCAAGGTTCTTGTAGGTTTCTCTGTATTCCTCTGCTTTATAATAGCCCAGATGATTTTGATAACAGTACCAGTAGATCACTTCCTCCGGATTATGGAAATCAAAATCCTGCTCACGGAGTACTCTTGTGAGGAAGTCAGACACATCCTCTGTACTCATACGAAGACCGAATCCCAGCAGAAAAACAGTCTCACGTTTCACAGAAGCCTGTGTCAGCCAGTTATTCACCAGTGAACTTAATTTGGCTGATGTGGGGGACATGGATTTCGGTGTGTAAGTTTCCTTGAAAGATTCCACCACGATCTCCTTATAGACCTCCTGGGGCACCTGGGAAAAAGGCTCCTCAAGTTCTGCCCTCTCATAAACATATCTCTTCAGATAATCACCGAAAGATACAAGCTCCATTTCTTTGTAAAGATAATGAAAAATAACGTCAGCATCCTCATCCTCAAAGGAATCCAGACTGACAACCTGGCGGAATTTCTGCGCCGCCTTTCTTGTAAACTCAAAGTCCTTCACAGAATCGAAGGCAACTGTCTGTTCAAAATCAAGATCCTGCATTCGATTTCTCATCGTAGATTCTCCTTATCCCTTTTATTACTCCCCGGCAGAACTTCCTGGCCGGTAACTTTTACCGCCCGGTGCTATGCCGCTCTGCCCATCTTTTGAGAGGATTTTTTTCTTCGTAGCCGCTGATCTGAGCCAGAACCATTGTCACATTATCCCGACCACCTTTTTCCAGAGCTGCTCCAAGAAGTTCTTCCACTTTCGCTTCTGCCGTGGAATTTTTAGCCAGAACTGCCTGGATCTCCTCATCAGAAAGCATATCTGTCACTCCATCTGAACAGATGAGATAGCTGCTTCCATCCTGATAACCGATCTCCACAATGGACGGCTCCAGTGCCACATTCTCTTCCTGGAATCCCAGGTATTGTGTGAGAGGTGCTTTTCCCAGCATCTTCCCGCCGATCACATGATCTGTGGAAATCTGCTGGAGTTTTCCCTGAAAATGGCGATAAATACGACTGTCACCCAGGTTGCAGGCATAGATTGCCTTTTCACTGAAAGACAAAAGTGCCATTGTGGTTCCCATACTGTTGATGCGATTATCCCTGCTGTAGCGACATACAGCTTCATTCATATTTTCGCAGGCCCCTGTGAGAAAATCCACAGGTTCCCTTCGGAGACTCTTTCGGTTCTCCTCATAAAATCCGCCCAGTGCTTCCACGGCTGCAGAGGCTGCCATCTCGCCGCAGCTCTCTCCTCCCATACCGTCAAAAACAGCAAGCACAGGAAGCTGCCAGTGCTGTGTATGACCTGCCAGGATGCCATCAACTCCCTGGTTGTGCACCGGCAGACGCACACCGCAGCACCAGAAATTATCCTCATTATTAGCCCTCATCTTCCCGGTGTGGCATGTATACGCATAATCAATCTGATAGGCCATTCTTTTTCCTTTCGTAAAAACCCTTTCAACAATTACTGCTGCAGCTCCACAACGGAATTGCTCCAGTATTTGTCTCCCAGTTCTACATATTTGTCATTGTCACTTTCTTTATCGTGGACTTTTCCATCTTTATCGATCCAACGTATCAGAAGACCGTCCTGATAATAGAAATACTGTTTCTCATCACCGTTCCATACATAAGTATAAAACATCTGCTCTCCCCAGTAAAAATATTCCTCATAAACACCATCTGAGGACTGATCCGGGTAAACAAGCACTTTGGCAATCTCTCCTGACGGATTATAGAAGCGCAGGCGTTCCCCCTCTGTGCCTTCGCGATTATAACTGTCCAGAGCCTCTTCTATGGTTGTTGCATGCTCGCGTATGGTTTCCATTGCCTGGGTAAAACTCTTGTCAGTACTGTCTGTTGTTCCAAAATTTCCACTATTCAGTGCATCAGAATCATCAGCCTCCGCAGAAGCCTGGTTTCTGCCATCTGCAGTTTCCAGAACATTTCGTGCCACAAGGATTCCGCCGATCAATGTTATAACCACAACTGCAGTTATGATCATCCTGAAAAAACCTTTCCGATTCTTTCTCTCTGGTTTATTTTCAATTCTGTCAGACACCGGATCTTTCCATTCTCGCAGATCCTGGTCTCGACTATTTTCCAACTCTTCTATTGTAGTAACTTTTGGCTGCACAGCTCCTGTTCGTCTTATGCCGGACTTCTGCTGTCCCTGACGTTTTGGCTGTGAAACAAATCTGCTTTCATTTCCCGGCGTTGTCCTTCCGGAAACAGGTTTCTGTGAATTTGCAGATGAACTCCGGGACGAATTCCGGGCTGTAGTCTGTGCTGAGCCCGCAGCCCCATTCTGCACTGAACTCCGCGCTGTAGTCTGTGCCGATCCCTGGGCCGCATTTTGTCCTGATCCATTAATCTGCTTCCGTTCAGAATCCTGTGCAGTATTATAAACCCTGTTGTGGCCTGACATTCCTACTGATGGATTATCCTGCTGGCTATACTGACCAGTCCTGGCTGCTTTGGATTTCTGTACATAATTTCGCCTGGCCTCACAGACAGCTTCTGTATTTATCTGGCTTGTCCTTGCCAGCTGATTTACCGCTCCCTCCTGAAGGAACTTTGGCATTGATTCAGGAACGTATCGTTCTTCCGCTTCTTTCTGAACCGGCTTCGCTGTTTTTCCAGATTGCTTCTGTACTCTTGTTCCATACTGGATTGCTTCCAATGCTTCCCGGAACTCCCCAGGCGTCTGATAACGTTCTTCTGAATCATAGGCACAGGCCTTCAGGATGACCTCGCCAAAGGCTTCTCCCGCCTCTGCAGGTGCCGGCGGTTTTTCCCCGGACATTCTTCTGGTCAGGGCGTTCTCCTTATCCCGGTATGTGATCAGCTGTTTCTCCAGATTGAGAAACGGCAGTCTGTTATGGTTCATCAGCTTATAGAGCACCAGTCCAAGTGCGTAGATGTCCACTCTGTTATCGTACTTTTCTCCCCTGTACATCTCCGGTGCCATATAAGAATAAGTACCTTTCTTGGAAAGGGTACTCATTGTTTTTTCCAGTTCACGGGCAATTCCAAAGTCACCCAGTTTGAAATCCCCGAACCTGGATACAAAAATATTCTCAGGTTTGATATCTCTGTGGATAATGTGAAGCTGTCCGCAGTATTCCAGTGCTTTGCAAAGGTCTATGCCAAGCTTCATCACTTCTTTTTCTGTGAGATTTTTTCCCGCATAATATTCCATGAAGCTTGTGAGATGTTCCATGCGGATAAAAATATCCCACCCGATCTCATCCAGGTATTCCATCACCTTGTAATCTTCAACGGATACAATGTGGGAATTCCCTCTGAAATACTCCATGGTACTTACTTCCTGAATGCACTCTTCCACCAGATTTTCGAAATAATCCCGGACGGATTTCTCATCTCCGGATTCTGAGCGCACACTGTCCAGTTCCCCTTTACTGGCGGGGATTGTGATTATCTTAATTGCCGAGTAAAAAGAACGTCCCTTCTCTGTTCTCTGAGCTTTGTATACTCTTCCAAAAGATCCTTCCCCGATCTTGCTTATGATCTTCCATTCAGGCCACGGGGAAATTGGCAGTTCCTTGTCCATCGCAATCCCTCCTCTCTCAGAATGTTGAATGCTCCCTATATACAGAAATCTCCCTCCGGAATTCCGGGGGGAGATTATATTTATATTAGCAAGGTATTCGACTTATTCTTCTACCGGTGCAGTTTCCTCTGCTGCCTCTTCAACAGCAACGGACTCTTCTTCCGGAGCAGTCTCAGCCGCATCTTCCTCTACGGAAATTTCCTCAATATCCTCTGGCTCCTCGGAAGCAGTTTTTACTTCCGGCATTCCTGTATCGAGACTGATCTCACTGTAACGCTTCATACCTGTACCTGCAGGAATCAGCTTACCAATGATAACGTTCTCTTTCAGACCGATCAGCGGATCGACCTTACCCTTGATAGCAGCCTCTGTCAGGACTTTTGTTGTCTCCTGGAAGGATGCTGCTGACAGGAAGGAGTTGGTTGCAAGAGATGCTTTTGTAATACCAAGCATAACCTGTTTGCCCTCTGCCGGCTGTTTACCCTCTGCCTCAAGCTTCTCGTTAGCTTCCTCAACATCAAGGACATCAACAAGTGTTCCTGGCAGGAACTCTGTATCTCCGTTATCCTCGATACGGATCTTCTTCAGCATCTGATGCACGATAACCTCGATATGCTTATCATTGATCTCAACACCCTGCAGACGGTATACACGCTGAACCTCGCGGATCATGTAATCCTGAACTGCACGGACACCCTTGATTCTCAGGATATCATGCGGATTTACACTACCTTCTGTCAGCTCGTCACCGGCCTCAAGAACCTGTCCGTCAAGGACTTTGATACGGGAACCGTATGGGATCAGGTAAGTCTTGGAATCACCTGTCTCCGGATCATTTACGATGATCTCACGTTTCTTCTTAGTGTCGTTGATTGTGGCAACACCTGGGATCTCTGTGATGATCGCAAGACCCTTCGGCTTTCTTGCCTCAAAAAGCTCCTCGACACGAGGAAGACCCTGTGTGATATCTCCACCGGCAACACCACCGGTATGGAATGTACGCATAGTCAGCTGTGTACCTGGCTCACCGATAGACTGTGCTGCGATGATACCAACGGACTCACCAACCTGTACAGGCTCACCTGTTGCCATGTTCGCACCATAACATTTCGCGCAGACACCAACCTTGCACTTACAGGAAAGGATGGTACGGATCTTCAGTCTGTCGATCGCTCCGCCTGTCACGTTGCTTACGCCCTCTTTCATGATACGGGCAGCACGCTTCGGTGTGATCATGTGGTTCGCTTTAACAAGGATTTCTCCGTCTTTATTCTTAACTGTCTCACAGGAGAAACGTCCTGTGATACGCTCCTGAAGGCTCTCGATCTCTTCTTTTCCATCCATGAATTCACGGACTTCCATACCTGAGATTTCTGCTCTATTCTCACAGCAGTCTGCCTCACGGACGATAAGATCCTGGGATACGTCAACAAGTCGTCTTGTCAGGTATCCGGAATCGGCTGTACGAAGAGCGGTATCGGAAAGACCTTTACGGGCACCATGCGCGGACATAAAGTACTCCAGTACATCAAGACCTTCACGGAAGTTTGACTTGATCGGGAGCTCGATGGTATGACCGGTTGTATCAGCCATCAGGCCTCGCATTCCGGCAAGCTGTTTGATCTGCTTATCGGAACCACGGGCTCCGGAGTCAGCCATCATGAAGATGTTGTTGTACTTATCAAGACCGGTAAGAAGTGCTTTTGTAAGCTCATCATCAGTCTTCTTCCAGGTATCAACAACCTCTTTGTAACGCTCTTCCTCTGTAATAAGACCACGTTTGTAGTTCTTTGTAATACGGTCAACAGTATCCTGAGCCTGCTTGATCATCTCCGGCTTCTGCGGCGGCACGGTCATATCGGAAATGGATACGGTCATGGCTGCACGTGTGGAGTATTTGTAACCCATAGCCTTAACAGAGTCAAGTACCTCAGCTGTTCTTGTTGCACCGTGAGTATTGATAACCTTTTCAAGGATCTGCTTCAGCTGTTTCTTACCTACAAGGAAATCAACCTCAAGAAGCAGTTCGTTTCCAGGTACGCTTCTGTCTACGAATCCAAGATCCTGCGGAAGGATCTCGTTGAACAGGAAACGTCCAAGTGTGGAATGAACATTGCCGCTTAACACAGTGCCATCCGGCATTGTCTTATGGCAGCGTACAATGATCTTGGTCTGGAGTGTGATGACCTTATTCTCGTATGCAAGGATTGCCTCGTTGACACTCTTGAAGAATTTGCCCTCACCCTTGTTTCCAGGTCTCTCCTGAGTCAGGTAGTAGATACCAAGAACCATATCCTGTGAAGGAACGGCTACAGGACCACCATCTGACGGTTTCAGAAGGTTGTTCGGTGATAACAGAAGGAAACGGCACTCTGCCTGCGCTTCCTGAGAAAGCGGAAGATGTACGGCCATCTGGTCACCATCAAAGTCAGCGTTGAACGCTGTACAAACAAGCGGATGAAGCTTGATCGCCTTACCTTCTACAAGGATCGGCTCGAACGCCTGGATACCCAGACGATGCAGTGTAGGTGCACGGTTCAGCATAACCGGATGCTCCTTAATGACGTCCTCGAGGACATCCCAGACTGCAGGTTCAAGTTTCTCTACCATTTTCTTGGCATTCTTGATGTTGTGGGAAGTTCCGTTGGCAACAAGCTCTTTCATAACGAATGGTTTGAACAGCTCGATAGCCATCTCTTTCGGAAGACCGCACTGATAGATCTTCAGCTCAGGTCCTACGACGATTACAGAACGTCCGGAGTAGTCAACTCGTTTACCAAGAAGGTTCTGACGGAAACGTCCGGATTTACCTTTCAGCATATCGGAAAGGGATTTCAGAGCTCTGTTTCCAGGACCCGTTACAGGACGTCCGCGGCGTCCGTTATCGATCAGGGCATCTACAGCCTCCTGCAGCATACGCTTCTCGTTGCGGACAATGATATCCGGAGCACCAAGCTCCAGAAGTCTTTTCAGACGGTTGTTTCTGTTGATGATCCTTCTGTAAAGATCATTCAGGTCAGATGTTGCAAAACGTCCTCCGTCCAGCTGTACCATAGGACGGAGATCTGGCGGGATAACCGGAATAACGGTCATGATCATCCACTCAGGACGGTTGCCGGACTCACGGAAGGACTCCACAACTTCAAGACGTTTGATGATTCTTGCACGTTTCTGGCCAGTTGCATCTACAAGTTCTGCTTTCAGCTCTTCGGAATCTTTCTCAAGATCGATCGCCTGCAGAAGCTCCATGATGGACTCAGCACCCATACCTACACGGAATCCCTCGCCGTAAGACTCACGTGCTTCCTGATACTCACGCTCGGTGAGTACCTGTTTGTACATAAGTCCGGAATCAGCAGGATCCAGAACGATATAGTTGGCAAAGTAAAGCACTTTCTCCAGTGTTCTCGGAGAAATGTCAAGGATCAGACCCATACGGGACGGAATTCCTTTGAAGTACCAGATATGAGACACCGGAGCTGCAAGCTCGATGTGTCCCATACGCTCTCTACGAACGGCAGATTTGGTTACTTCAACACCACATCTGTCGCAGACAACGCCTTTATAGCGAATTTTTTTATACTTTCCACAGTGGCACTCCCAGTCCTTGCTCGGTCCGAAAATTCTTTCGCAGAAAAGACCGTCCTTCTCAGGTTTCAAGGTTCTGTAGTTGATTGTTTCAGGTTTTAAAACCTCACCGTGTGACCACTCTCTGATCTTCTCAGGGGACGCCAGTCCAATCTTGATGGCATCGAAAGTCATTGGCTGATATGTTTCATTGGCGTTCGTTGTTTCTGCCATGTATTCTTTCCCCTTTCTTATTCCTCATCAAAGGACTCTTCAAACTCGATCATGTCATCCTCGTCTTCCATGTCCTCATCTTCTTCTACATTGACAAGTTCTTCTCCGCTGAACTCCTGCTTGGTATAGCCGTGTTTACCGAAGGACTCCTCATCTCTGCGTCCTCTGGAATCGCCCTCGATGACATGACGAAGATCTGTATCTCCGTAATCAGAAGTCTCCATAATGTGTACCTCTGATCCGTCCTCGCTGAGCACACGTACATCCAGACCAAGGGACTGAAGCTCTTTAAGAAGAACCTTAAAGGACTCAGGAATACCTGGCTCAGGAATGTTGTCACCTTTGATGATTGCTTCATAGGTCTTAACACGTCCGATCACATCATCAGACTTCACTGTCAGGATCTCCTGCAGTGTATAGGAAGCACCATATGCCTCCAGTGCCCAAACCTCCATCTCTCCAAAACGCTGGCCGCCGAACTGAGCTTTACCACCCAGAGGCTGCTGTGTTACCAGGGAGTATGGACCTGTGGAACGTGCGTGGATCTTATCGTCTACCAGATGATGCAGTTTCAAGTAGTGCATGTGACCAATGGTTACAGGGCTGTCGAAGTACTCTCCTGTACGTCCGTCACGAAGTCTTACCTTACCGTCTCTGGAAATAGGAACGCCCTTCCAGAGTGCTCTGTGAGCTTTGTTCTCATCAAGGTACTGCATAACATCCGGTGCAAGGATGTCTTTATATTTCTCACGGAATTCCTCAAAGTCTTCCGTATTAACGTAATCGTTGGCAAGCTCCAGAGTATCCTGGATATCAACCTCGTTTGCGCCATCGAATACCGGTGTTGCGATATTGAAGCCAAGTGCTTTGGCAGCAAGGCTTAAGTGAATCTCCAGGACCTGTCCGATGTTCATTCGGGAAGGTACACCCAGAGGGTTCAGCACGATATCGAGCGGACGTCCGTTCGGAAGGAATGGCATATCCTCAACTGGAAGTACACGGGAAACGACACCCTTGTTACCATGACGACCAGCCATCTTATCACCAACGGAGATCTTTCTCTTCTGTGCAATATAAATACGTACTGCCTGATTTACTCCAGGACTCAGCTCATCGCCGTTCTCTCTTGTAAATACTTTGGCATCTACGATAATACCATACTCACCGTGCGGTACTTTAAGGGAAGTATCACGTACCTCTCTTGCCTTCTCACCGAAAATGGCACGAAGGAGACGCTCCTCAGCAGTAAGCTCTGTCTCTCCCTTAGGAGTAACCTTACCAACAAGGATATCACCGGCACGTACCTCAGCACCGATACGGATGATACCGCGCTCATCCAGATCTTTCAGAGCGTCATCGCCGACACCCGGAACGTCACGTGTGATCTCTTCCGGTCCCAGCTTGGTATCACGGGATTCTGCCTCATATTCCTCGATATGGACAGATGTATAAACATCGTTCTGTACAAGTCTCTCACTAAGAAGAACAGCATCCTCGTAGTTATAACCTTCCCAGGTCATAAATCCGATCAGCGGGTTCTTACCAAGTGCAAGCTCACCATTGGATGTAGACGGACCATCAGCGATAACCTGTCCAGCCTCAACATGCTCACCCTGGAACACGATCGGTCTCTGGTTGTAGCAGTTGCTCTGGTTGCTTCGCATGAATTTAGTCAGATGGTAATCATCCTTAGTTCCGTCATCATTCTTGATAGAGATATCTGTAGATGTAGAACGAAGTACTGTACCTGCTTTTCTTGCAACAACGCATACACCGGAGTCAACGGCTGTCTTGGTCTCCATACCAGTACCAACAACCGGAGCCTCTGTTGTAAGAAGCGGAACGGCCTGACGCTGCATGTTGGATCCCATCAGCGCACGGTTCGCATCATCGTTCTGCAGGAACGGAATCAGGGCTGTAGCAACGGAGAATACCATTCGCGGAGATACGTCCATGTAATCGAACATGTGCTGCTCGTACTCCTGTGTCTCCTCGCGGTAACGACCGGAAACGTTCTTATGAAGGAAATGTCCCTCTTCGTCCAGCGGCTCATTCGCCTGTGCTACATGATAATTATCTTCCTCGTCCGCTGTCATGTATACAACTTCATCTGTTACACGCGGGTTGGAAGGATCGCTCTTGTCGATCTTTCTGTACGGAGCCTCTACGAAACCGTACTGATTGATTCTTGCATAGGATGCAAGGGAGTTGATAAGACCGATGTTCGGTCCCTCAGGAGTCTCGATCGGGCACATTCTTCCGTAATGGGAATAATGTACGTCTCGAACCTCGAATCCGGCTCTGTCTCGTGACAGACCACCAGGTCCCAGTGCGGACAGACGTCTCTTGTGAGTCAGCTCACCAAGAGGGTTGTTCTGATCCATGAACTGTGACAGCTGGGAAGATCCGAAGAACTCTTTCACTGCTGCAGTTACAGGTTTGATATTGATCAGGGACTGCGGAGAAATGCTCTCTGTGTCCTGTGTTGTCATTCTCTCACGTACCACACGCTCAAGTCTGGAAAGACCGATGCGGTACTGGTTCTGAAGCAGCTCACCGACAGCACGGATGCGACGGTTGCCCAGGTGGTCGATATCATCATCGTTACCAAGGCCATACTCCAGATGCATATTGTAGTTGATGGACGCAAGGATATCTTCCTTGGTGATGTGTTTCGGTATCAGGTCGTGGATATCACGTTTGATCGCATCACATCTGTCCTCAAATGTGTCATTTTCTTCCAGAATTTTTTCGAGTACCGGGTAGTATACTAATTCTGTAACACCCAGGGACTTCGGATCCTCAAGTTCCGGCAGATAGTGACGGATATCAACCATAAGGCTGGAAAGGACTTTGATCTCTCTCTCCTCACCCTGGATCCACACATACGGAACTGCGGAATTCTGTAAAGTATCAGCAAGCTCTTTTGTAATAAGTGTATCAGCCTCTGCAAGGATCTCACCTGTTGTTGTGTCTACAACATCCTGGGAAAGCTTGTGGCCTACGATACGTTTGTTGAAATGAAGCTTCTTATTAAATTTATAACGTCCTACTTTGGCAAGGTCGTATCTTCTCGGATCGAAGAACATTGCCATGATAAGGCTCTCTGCGCTCTCTACTGCAAGCGGCTCACCCGGACGGATCTTTTTATACAACTCAAGGAGACCTTCCTGATAGTTTGTGGAAGTATCCTTTGTGAAGCTGGCAAGGATCTTCGGCTCTTCACCAAACAGATCAATGATCTCAGCATTGGTTCCAATGCCCAGTGCACGGATCAGAACAGTGATCGGAACTTTTCTTGTTCTGTCTACACGTACATAAAATACATCATTTGAATCTGTCTCGTACTCCAGCCATGCACCTCTGTTCGGAATTACGGTACTGGAAAACAGTCTCTTACCAAGTTTATCATGAGCGATCGCATAGTAGATTCCAGGGGAACGTACTAACTGACTGACAATAACACGCTCAGCACCATTGATAACAAAGGTACCTGTTGCAGTCATCAGCGGTAAATCTCCCATGAAAATCTCGTGTTCGTTGATCTCTTCTGTTTCCTTATTGATCAGCCTTACTCGAACCTTCAAAGGTGCGGCATAAGTCACGTCACGTTCTTTACACTGCTCGATGGAATATTTCGCATCTTTTTCATCATATGTGAAATCGATGAATTCCAGACTGAGCTTTCCGCCGTAATCTGCGATCGGAGAAATATCATCAAATACTTCTTTTAAACCTTCGTCAAGAAACCACTGGTAGGAATCTTTCTGAACTTCGATCAGGTTTGGCATTTCCAGGACTTCTTTTTGCCTCTGGTAGCTCATACGCATGCTTTTTCCAGTTTTTACAGAACGAATTCTGTTTTTTTCCATTGACGTTTCACCCCTGTTTTTTTATTATTTATTACAACATGATCCTGCCTGGCTATTGGGCAGGCATATCTAGCCATAATATAGCATCCTCCACTTTAACATAAGAAAAAAAGCGTGTCAAGCACTTTTTTTGATTTTTTTACATTTTGTAAAGCGGACATTCGCAATCCGCTTCGCGACCTGCATCCAAAAAATCAAGGGACAAAAAAAGGCTGCTGTGCCACCGGTAAACCGGCAGGCACAACAGCCTCAAAAACTCTTATTCTGATTGGATTATTTAAGTGTAACCTTAGCTCCCTCAGCCTCAAGTTTAGTTTTGATGTCCTCAGCCTCAGCTTTGGATGCGCCCTCTTTAACAACCTTCGGAGCACCATCAACGATAGCTTTAGCCTCTTTAAGTCCAAGACCTGTAACCTCACGAACAACTTTGATAACTTTAACTTTGTTAGCGCCAACCTCTGTAAGCTCTACGTCAAACTCATCTTTCTCCTCAGCTGCCTCGCCTGCTGCACCTGCTGCTGCTACAACAACACCTGCTGCTGCGGAAACACCGAACTCTTCCTCACAAGCTTTTACAAGGTCATTTAACTCTAATACAGATAATTCTTTGATTGCTGCAATAAATTCTTCTGTTGTTAATTTTGCCATTTTAATTTCCCTCCATTTAAAAATTTTAAATTAATAATCACGCGGTCATTATGCCGCCAATTGCACGTTGCTGGGATTACTCAGCAGCTGCTGCATCAGCTCCACCGTTCTGCTCTGCGATCTGATTAAGCACACGAGCGAAGTTGGTGATCGGAGACTGGATGCTTCCAAGCAGTTTTCCAAGAAGTTCCTCTCTTGAAGGAATTGTGGACAGTGCCTGAATTCCGGCCTGATCATTGTAGTTACCCTCAACTACACCTGCGATCAGCTCCAGTGCCGGGAACTGTTTTGCATATTTTGCAAGGATTCTTGCCGGAGCAGTTGCGTCTGTCTCGGAGATAGCAATCGCATTTGTGCCATGTAAATGCTCACTGAGGCTCTCAAATGCTGTACCTTCGAATGCACGACGCATCATGGTATTTTTGTATACCTTGTACTGAACACCAGCTTCTCTTAACTCTTTACGAAGAATTGTATCCTGCTCAACTGTAAGACCGCTGTAGTTTACAAGTACAACAGAAGCAGCGTCCTTAACACTGTTGGAGATCTCTTCTACGATTGGTTGTTTCAGTTCTACTTTTGCCATGAAATGGTACACCTCCTTATAGATTTTGTATACCGCCGTCGCAATAAGTCAATCTGTTTAAAAAAAGACCTTACTGCTTCGCAATAAGGCCTTGTGTAATCTTAACTCAGAATACTTGGACCTCGGTAGGCGTTTTAATCCTTATGCCTTACGGCACCTACTGTCTTCGGCAGCGTTCTTAGGTACAATACCATAACAGTGCCGGGTGTGTCAAGTATTTTTTGAAGTTTTTCCAAATATTACGGATTGTTCCCGGTATCATTTTATTTTGTACCGAAAATACGATCTCCTGCATCGCCAAGTCCCGGGCAGATGTATGCGTTCTCGTTGAGTTCTCTGTCGAGAGAACCACAGTAGATCTGTACATCCGGATGTGCCTCGTGAAGACGTTTCAGTCCTTCCGGTGCTGCAATGATGCACATGAATTTGATGTTCTTTCCGCCCTGTTTCTTAACGAAATCGATGGCAGCCTCGCCGGAACCACCTGTTGCAAGCATCGGGTCAACGATCACGGCAATACGCTCATCGATGGACTCCGGAAGTTTACAGTAGTACTCGTGCGGCTCATGTGTTACAGGATCACGGTACAGTCCTACATGTCCAACTTTAGCAGATGGTACCAGTGTCAGGATACTGTTTACCATTCCAAGGCCTGCACGGAGAACAGGGATGATTGCCAGCTTCTTACCTGCGATCATCGGTGTCTTGCATGTCTCGATCGGTGTCTCAACTTCTACTTCCTCTGTAGGAAGATCGCGAAGTGCCTCATATCCCATCAGGATACCGATCTCCTCTACCAGTTTACGGAACTCGTTTGTTCCTGTATTTTTATCGCGGAGCATTGAAATTTTGTGTTTGATCAGCGGGTGATCCATAATATAAACGTTTTCCATTTTTTCCATCGTGATTTCCTCTCTTTATCTGTGTTTTTCTTGTTCCATTATAATATATATACTGCTTTTCCAAAAGGGGAAAAACTTTATTTTCCCTGTTTTTTCAGAAGTTCATCGATTGCATAGGCCACGCCGAAATCATTATTGGATTTTGTGATATATTTCGCTGCTTCTTTGATCTCCGGAACTGCGTTTCCCATTGCAACGGTTGCACCGAAATCCATGGAGATCATGGAATAATCATTAAGGCTGTCGCCAAGTACCATCACTTCATCCATAGTATAGCCCAGAGACTCGATATATTCTTTCAGCACCGGGCCTTTCTGTGCTTCTACTGCTGTGATCTCCTGATTATAGATAAATGACGATGCGACTGCAAGAGCCGGATTTTTTCTTAATTCGTCACTAAGCTCATTCAGTGCATTTACATCTTCCGCAAAAACAAAGATCTTATATACCGGTGCTCCGCTGCTTTCTAGAGAGCGGATATCGGTTATCGCTTTTGTGTTTCCCGCAAGCCTGCGGTACTGCGGAGATTTTCTTACGGTTTCCTCACTGCTGTTTTTATCCATACTGAAAAGCCGGATCTGCTGGATGATTCCATCCTCGATCTCTTTTTTCGTTCCAAGGCGGTAATCGTAACGATCTGTAAAAAAAGCTACAGATACCGGATATTCTTTTGCTGTATTATAAACTTCTTCACACAGATCTATGTTGATCGGCGTGCTCTTTACAACTTCCTGCTGCGGATTGCGGACTTCTGCGCCGCTGCTTACCACATAATCACAGGTCAGGTCTGTTCCCCTCAGCTCTTCCATTGCTCCCGGAAAGTTTCGTCCTGTTGCCACCATAAAACGGATCCCTGCGTCACAGGCCCGTTTCACTGCTGCAAGTGTCTCCGATGCAATTCTGTGATCATCTCCAAGAAGTGTACCGTCCATATCACTGGCAATTACTTTTATCATAAAAAAATCTCCTTTTTATCTGTAAAAATTATAGTCAGTCATTTTGATCCATATCGAATATGTTCTTTTTTCGGAGAAATTATATCTTATATTATTGCAAAATACAATGATTTTTGCGCGCATCATCACAGCCTTTCTGGTTTCCGGAATGCGTGGTATAATAAAGCATCTGATCCATTATCATTTATTTTAGGAGTAACATTATGTCAACTATATATCTGTATTTAAAAAAACATCGTTTTCAACTGCGTTTCTTCTATTTAATATTGTGCACAGCTCTCGTCTGTCCCATACTCCTTCTCACAGGCTGCCAGAATACCACTGACACCAGTACTTCCACCGGGAAGGAGCCTATCAGCATCAGCAGTATCAAATTGAATACAACAGTACAGATCACCATTTACGATTCCCAGGATAAATCCCTCCTGGATGACTGTCTGGCACTGTGCGATAAGTATGAGCTGATCTTCAGCCGGACTAATGAGGAGAGTGAACTTTATAAATTAAATCACCGCGAGGGTACACCTGTCAGCAATACAACCAACACCTGGCACATATCCGAAGACCTTGCCGCCCTGCTTTCCAAAGGCCTTTCTATTACCAAGGAATCTAACGGCACTTTTGACATTGCCATTGCTCCTTTAACCTCTCTCTGGGATTTCACGGCAGAGAACCCGAAAGTGCCAGATGATACAGATATCCAAAACGCCCTCCCGCAGTGCAGCTCCGATGGCATCACCATTGATGGTCAGGATATCACACTTCCTTCTGATGACATCCAGTTCGATGTAGGCGCCATTGCCAAGGGCTATATCGCAGACCGCCTGAAAGATTTTCTTGTAAAAAAAGGCGTAAACAGTGCCATCATCAACCTTGGCGGGAACGTCCTCTGCATCGGCTCAAAACCTGACGGCACATCTTTCAAAGTAGGCATCCAGAAGCCCTTTGCAGACCGTAACGAAACTGAGGCTGTTATGGATATCACCGGAAAATCCGTTGTATCTTCCGGGATCTACGAACGATGCTTTAAACAGGACGGAAAATTATACCATCATATCCTGAATCCGAAAACAGGTTATCCATATGATAATGGCCTGATCTCTGTGACGATCATCTCCGACCAGTCTGTGGACGGCGATGCCTTAAGCACCACCTGTTTCGCCCTTGGCCTTGAGGACGGGCTGAAATTTGCGGAGAAAAAAGGAGTGCAGGCTGTGTTTATCACAGAGGATTATGAACTGCATTATACGGACGGATTTCAGGATGAGATCAAAGTCACCAAAGTCGAATAAGATAAAAAAACTCCTGAACAGAACATTCTTTATCTTGTCTGTTCAGGAGTTTCTCAGTTATTGATCATATCCGGCCAGGAAAGGATCTCCTTGGAAATCTCCTCTTCATAATCTCCATCAATATCCTCACTTCTTCCAGCCGCATAAATATTGGTCTCAGCGCCCCATCCATTGTCCTCATATTCCCACACATGGAATTTCAGTCCACGGAACATGAAATCCAGGCTTCCGCAGCCGTCCTCCTCTGTGTATTCGAATTTGATATTTTTCTTATTCAGGGCATCCTGTACTTTCTCTAACCGCATGATCCACGATCCTTTCCGTAAAAATCCTCCGCATATTTTCTGGCAGATATGCTGTTCCGCTTATATCAGGCACAAAACAGACTTTCGTATTCCGCTCTGCGCGTGACCATCTGCGTCCAGTATACCACGAAGAAGTTTTTTCCACAAGGAAGCCAGCACCCCGTTTTTACTCCCCACTCTCCATAACAGCTGTGCTGACCGATTCCGTTTTCACAGAAAGTTCTGCACACTGATCGCCTACGCGAAGATATGCCGGAATCCTCTTTCCGGTGCGGTTCAGGATCACAACCGTCACCTGGCCGTCTTTCTCAAAAGCAGTTACTTCCAGCTCGTCTGTATAACGGCTCACACCGATCCGAACAGCTCTGAAGCCTACTTTATAAGCGATCTCATAAGTTCTTTTTATTGTGCAATATTCCGAAATATGATAAAATTAGCTTCGTGGCTTTAGCATATTACTTGAAAGAAACCAAGCGACAGCTATGGGAGGAGCAAATCGGTATCCCTGCTGCCATGAAACAATATTTTGCCGGCACAAACCGGCATGTCGGACTCCTTGAAATTACCGACTGCAGATCCATACATATTTATATGAGGTGAATTATGAAAGAGAGAGAGAAACTCGGATCCCGTCTGGGATTCATTCTGATTTCCGCAGGCTGTGCCATCGGAATCGGAAATGTCTGGAAGTTCCCTTACATGGCCGGACAGGGCGGCGGCGGTGCATTCGTACTGTTTTACCTGATCTTCCTGGCTCTTCTTGGACTTCCTGTTATGACCATGGAGTTTTCGGTTGGACGTGCCAGCCAGAAGAGTCCTGTCAAAGCATACTACGCACTGGAAAAACCAGGCCAGAAATGGCATATCCACGGATATATCACCCTGATCGGATGCTATCTTCTGATGATGTTTTACACCACTGTTACCGGCTGGATGCTGAACTACTTCTATATGACAGCTACCGGTAAATTCCAGGGACTTGATTCCGATGGTGTTGCAGGACAGTTTACCAACATGCTTGGCCAGCCTGTTACTATGGGATTCTGGATGATCGTTGTTGTTATCGCAGGTGTTTTTATCTGCTCCCGCGGTCTTCAGAACGGCCTTGAAAAAGTTACCAAGATTATGATGATCTCCCTTCTGGTGATCATGGTTGTTCTGGCGATCAACAGTTTTACCATGGAAGGTGCAAAAGAAGGTCTGAAATTTTACCTGATCCCGGATTTCGAGCGTATGAAAGAGATCGGTATTATTTCTACTATCACCGGTGCTATGAACCAGGCTTTCTTTACTCTTAGCCTTGGTATCGGTGCTATGGCTATTTTCGGAAGCTACATTGGCAAAGATCATGCCCTGCTTGGCGAGTCTGTGAACATTGCTGTTCTGGATACTTTTGTTGCGATCACATCAGGACTGATCATTTTCCCGGCATGTTTCACATTTAATGTTGACCAGACTTCCGGACCGAGCCTGATCTTCATCACACTGCCAAATATTTTCAACCACATTCCGCTTGGAAGACTGTGGGGAAGCCTGTTCTTTATCTTTATGTCATTTGCAGCTTTCTCTACTATCCTGGCTGTATTTGAAAATATTATTTCCTGCGGTATGGAGCTTACCGACTGGAGCCGAAAAAAATCCAGTCTTGTGAATGCCATCGCCATCATCCTTCTGTCTCTGCCATGCGTACTTGGATACAATGTATGGAGCTGGAGCGGATTCGAAGTATTCGGCGGCGCAGTTCTCGACTTCGAGGATTTCCTGGTAAGCAACCTTCTTCTTCCGCTTGGTTCTCTTGTGTACCTGCTTTTCTGCGTTTCCAAACGCGGCTGGGGCTGGGAAAACTTCACAAAAGAAGCCAACACCGGAAAAGGCCTGAAGATCCAGAAATGGATGCGCGGATACATTACATATATACTGCCGCTTATCATTCTGTTTATCTTCTTCTTTGGTCTGTATGACAAGTTTTTTGCATAAAATAAAACTTTAAATAAAATACCCCTGACAGATATCGTATGTGATTTTCACAGGCGATTTCCATCAGGGGCGTTTTTATTAATCAAGAAGTTTGCCTTCCCAGCAGCTCCAGCACTTCCTCCCTGCTGATCAGGGCCTGGCCGATTCCTTCTCCGCTTAAGATCTCGTCAGCCAGTTCCCGTTTCATTTCCTGAAGGGCGCGGATGCGTTCTTCTATGGTATCCTTCATAAAAAGCCGGTAGACACTGACAACATTCTGCTGTCCGATACGATGGGCGCGGTCTGTGGCCTGGTTCTGTACGGCAAGATTCCACCAGGGATCATAATGTATCACGATATCCGCCGCAGTAAGGTTCAGTCCTGTTCCTCCGGCTTTCAGGGAAATGCAGAAAACCGAAGTATCATCCTCATTAAAAGCCTTCACCAGCCTGGCACGCTTTTCCTTGGAGGTAGCGCCCGTCAGCATATAAAAAGAAATCTTTTCCTTCTTCAGACGTTCCGTCAGCACATCCAGCATCGTTGTAAACTGGGAAAAAAGCAGGATCTTATGCCCGCCGTTCACTGCATTGCGCACCAGCTCCATGCACATCTCAAGTTTTGAGGAATTTCCTTTATACCCCTCATATATCAGCCCCGGATAACAGCAGATCTGCCGCAGCCTCGTGATCTCCGCCAGGATCTGCAATTTGGAATTTCGAAACTCCGAATCAGACTGCATGCCCAGCATCAGACGCAGGCGCTCTGTATGAGCCTCATAAAGCTCTTTCTGCTCACTTTCCAGCGGGGAAAACATATCTTTTTCCAGCTTATCCGGAAGGTCTTTCAGCACATCACGTTTCAGTCTCCTCAGCACAAAAGGCAGGATCATCTTCTGCAGACGTTCCATTGCATCGGAATTACTTCGCTGTACAGCCGGAAGCTCAATTTCCTTACGAAACTTTTCGTAGGAATAAAGAAATCCAGGCATCAGGAAGTCAAAAATACTCCACAGCTCACTAAGACGGTTCTCCACCGGCGTACCAGTCAATGCCAGCCTAAATTCCGACCGGATCTCCTTCACAGCCTTCGCAGCCTGTGTCCCGTGGTTTTTGATATACTGCGCCTCATCAATAATCTGCACAGCAAAATCCAGCTTCTGGTACGCCTTAAGATCCCGTTTCAGAAGGTCATAGGAAGTGATCAGAACTTCCCGTTCTCCTGCATTTTTGATCAGAGCCTTCCTCTCCTTCACATCACCTGTAACAACCGTAGCCGGAAGTCCCGGTGCAAAGCGTTCAATCTCACTCATCCAGTTAAACACCAGTGAAGCAGGCGTTACCACAAGTGCACGTCGGTTTTCTCCTGGCGCAGATTCCTGGAATTCTGACCAGAGAAATGTGATCACCTGGAGGGTTTTTCCAAGCCCCATATCATCCGCCAGGATACCGCCAAACTGATTATGTTTCAGAGTCTTGATCCAGTAAAAGCCCTCTTTCTGATAGCCGCGGAGGATTTTTTCCTGCATCTGCGGAATCTGAAATTTATGTTCTTCCATTGTCTGCATGTTCCGGATCAGCGCACGGAAAGCATTATCCTTCTCCACTTTGATCAGATCTCCGCCTTTCAGCTGACTGTCCAGGTACATGGCACGATAGGCCGGAACCTGAGTCTTTCCTTTTTTCAGTTCGCTGTCACTGATCTGCAGCCCCTCTTTTAGGGCAGAAAGTTCCCGAAGCTGACCATCGGAAACGTCCAGAAAACTGCCGTCTTTCAGGCGAAAATATTTTTTCCTGCGGTCATATCTGGAAAGAATGTCAAAAAGCTGCACCTGATCCATACCTTCCACATCCATATCCAGATTCAGAAGTCCGGCTGACAGAGACACACCAAGGCGGATTCTTGGCATTTTCGTTACGCGCATCTGCTTGATCGCCTGGGAAATGTAAACCGTTCCGAGCTTCCGCATGGCAGGGATGCCCTCGTTGAGAAGCTGGTAGAGTTTTTCCTCAGAATTGTCCACATCTTCACCGTTCAGACTTCCATATTCCCCGGCGCGGCAGTCCAGTGCAAGCTCCATTCGCTGTGCATCATAACCATTAAAATACTTCGACAGCATCGCAAACACACCCATCTCCCCAGGAATATCCCGGGTTCGTGCAGATACACTTCTGTCAAAAACCGAGAATTTATCTTCTCCGTAAACGGAAAATGCCTTACAGGTGATCCAGTCCCGCTCCGGTGCATCCAGATAAATCTCGTAGGCAGCTTTATAGCATTCAAGACCTGTTCCTCCTCGAAAATCCCTGAGATCACAGTGGAAAAATTTTTCCAGGGAAGGGAGCAGTTCCCTCACAAACGCAGGCACGTCCGGTTCATCAATAAAACCTCTGCCTGCCGGAAGCCGCTCCAGACAGGTGACAAATTCCTCCACTGCTCCAAGCTCCTGCCTGGAAACCAGATACACCTTCGCGCTGTCAAAATACATATGGTACCGTATGCCTGTCACACTGTATACAGGCGCGATCTCCATGGACAGCCCCTGATCTTTCTTTCGGATCGTCAGCGTTCTGTCCGGAATTTCCCTGACAGCATGCCATGTTGTCTCCGGATCATTGTTCATTTTGAACTTGAAACCGTTTTCGCCAAGTATGAGAAGCAGATCCTCCAGTTCCTTCCTATCAACGGTAAGATCCCTTACCTTTTCCACAGCTATATTCTGCAACTGTTCATATCTGGCCATGTAAGTACCGTGATGATTCTCGACCCATTCACGGATAAACGCCAGCACGCCTCTGGATTCCCTGGAAAAAGCCTCCTCCGAATGGATAAATTCGAGATTTTTTCCATAAGAAACTCTCTCATTATGATCCAGGTTCCACACAAAGGCCAGCACATCCTTCAGGATATATTTTTTTTCACAGCCAATACGGAATTCCACAGTAAAACAATTTCCCACAGAATTGAATTTCAGGCAGGTTTCCAGCTCCACCCTGCCAAAATACGGATCCCCGGAAAACGGGATCATATGGCTGTATATCTGACGGTTGAGAAGACTTTTCAGTTCAATGGTAGTCTTCGTTGCAGGCTGACCTGCTCCGGATACGGCAGCCGGAAACGCTGTTTGGCCAAACAATTCTGCCTGCTTCTGTTCCTCATCCTGCTGTTTTCGGGTCTCCACACGCTCATAGGACTTGCGGTCCCCGTACTCCAGAAGCACGGCCACACAATGCTTGCAGATCCCGGAATAACTGCGAAAAGCCGGACAGTCACAGTACACTTCACTCACCCGTTCTACACTTTCATTATACTGGAATCCTGTATTGTATACATTTCTTCCGCTGCCTTTCACTGTGGCGGAAACCTTGTCCACAGCACCTTTCGGCTGAATTTCCAGAGACAGGATCTTTTTGCCGGTGCGGTAAATATCAAGACCTCTCTGATATGCAGTTGTGTTGCAAAGTGCCCGGATAGCTGTTCTTTTTAACATGTGTCTTTCCCTTCTTCTATAGCGCATTTCTTTTTTCTTCCATTATAAAAGGAGGCCTGCTTTATCGCAAGTCTCCTTTTTATATTATGTACTCTTTATCCAAAAATCAGGTTACTGTTCACTCTGTGACCAGCAGCACGCTTCACGATGCACCTACTCACCATGTACAATTTCCCGTCAGCAGGCTTTTCTTCGTATTTCATCTTCTTTCCGCTCTTCTCCAACTTCTGTCATAAGATACGGATCCAGCACAGTTTCCAGTTCTTCCTCTGTCATCAGCCCCTGTTCCAGAACAAGCTCACGGACGGATTTTCCGGTTTTTACTGCAGTTTTTGCAATAGTTGCAGAAGCTTTATATCCAATGTGCGGGCAAAGTGCTGTTGCGATTCCTGCGCTGCTTTCCATCAGGTCTTTGCAGCGTCTGCGGTTTGCCGTGATTCCCGTGATGCAGTTCTCAATCAGTGTATCTACCGCTTTTTCCAGAGTTGTGATGGACTCAAAAAGATTGCAGAATACTACAGGCTCAAAAGCGTTCAGCTCCAGCTGTCCGGCTTCTGCTGCCATGGTAATGGTTGTATCATGTCCCACAATGTGAAAAGCAACCTGGCTTACTACCTCCGGGATTACCGGGTTCACCTTGCCTGGCATGATGGAGGAACCGTTCTGTTTGGCCGGAAGGTTGATCTCACCAAAACCGGTTTTCGGACCGGAAGACATCAGCCGCAGGTCGTTGCACATCTTGGAAAGATCCACCGCACAGGTTTTTACCACACCGGACACTGCAACGAAACCGTCCAGGTTTTCTGTTGCGTCAAAAAGATCTTCTGCCTGTCTCAGCGGATATCCTGTGAGGTCTGCCAGATTCGGCACGATCCTGTAAAAATAAGAATCAGAAACATTGATTGCTGTTCCTACTGCTGTTCCGCCAAGGTTTACTGTATACATTTCTTTGTGGGCTTTTTCAATACGTCTGCGGTCTCTGGCTACCATGGACGCGTAGCCGTGGAACACCTGTCCAAGTCGTACAGGTACTGCATCCTGAAGCTGTGTACGTCCCATTGTGATCACATCGTCAAATTCTTCTGCCTTTCCGGAAAGCTCCTTCTCAAGTCTTGCCAGGGATTTTTCCAGCGGTGCCAGCAGATCCAGTACTGTAAGTTTACCGGCTGTAGGAATTACGTCGTTTGTGGACTGTGCCATGTTTACATGATCGTTAGGGTGAATCAGGCTGTAGCTTCCTTTTGGACTGCCAAGGAGCTCTCCTGCTCTGTTGGCGATCACCTCATTCATGTTCATGTTTGCGCTGGTTCCGGCTCCGCCCTGAATTGCATCTACGATAAATTCTTCTGCCCATCTGCCGTCGATCACCTCATCACAGGCTTTGATAATGGCATCTGCTTTTTCCTCTGGGAGAAATCCTGCGTTATTATTTGTGATGGCTGCTGCTTTTTTTACCTGTGCCAGGTTTTTGATAAATACCGGATGAAGTTTTGTTCCTGTGATCGGAAAGTTCTGTTTTGCTCTTAATGCCTGTACTCCGTAATATGCCTCTGCAGGCACTTCCATAGTTCCGATTGAATCTGCTTCCAGTCTTGTTTCTGTCATCATTTTGTCATCCCTCTTCTTTCTTTTGATCCTGTGCACGTTTGTTTCTTCTGAATAAAATTATCTTTTTTCTGTTTCATTTGATCAGCAGCTGTTTTCCTGATGCCTAAGAAATTAGCACTTTCTTTTGGAGTTGTAAATACTTTTAAGATAAAACCGTGATTATTCGCGTTTTTCGGTATTGCAGATTAATTTTTTTAAGAATTTTATGTGTTATTCTTATTTTTATTAAGTCGTTTCTTGTGTTGTAACTGGAGATGCAGTATACTCAATATATAAATTGCTGATTATTTTTCCTCAGAAAGGAGCTTCATATGGAACATAAACTTGATAACATCGACAGGAAGATCATTGAAATGCTTCAAAAAAATGCCCGTACCCCAGTGAAGGAGATCGCAAAGGAAGTTTTTCTTTCTTCCCCTGCAGTCTCTGCCAGGATCGAGCATCTTGAAAAAAGCGGGCTGATCACAGGCTATCACGCCCAGGTCAACCCGGTATTTCTTGGTTATCATATTAAAGCTTTTATCAACCTTGAGGTAGAGCCTTATCAGAAAAAAGATTTCTACCCTTTCATTCAGGCAATCCCCAACGTCATCGAATGCAACTGCGTTACCGGTGACTATGCCATGCTTATTGAAGTCGCATTCCGTTCCACTATGGAACTGGATCACTTCATCAATGAACTCCAGCAGTTTGGCCGCACGAAGACGCTGATCGTCTTCTCCACCAGTGTGGAGCATCGGGATCTGCCGGTGGAATAACTATTTCTCCATCAACGCAATAATCTTCTCTTTCAGCTCACGGGCGTTTTTCTGCGGGTCTTCGGCTTTCATGATGGCGGAGACTACTGCCATTCCGCTCATTCCTGCCCCCTCCAGAACGTCCATATTTCCGGCATTGAGGCCTCCGATGGCTACTGCCGGGATCGGGACTGCCTTGCAGATGTCTTTCAGTGTGGAGACTTTTGTGAGGATAGTTACAACTTTGGTTGTTGTAGGATAGATTGCTCCTACGCCCAGATAATCTGCGCCGTCCTCATATGCTTTCTGTGCTGCTTCTACAGTCTTGGCCGTGGCTCCCACGATCTTGTCCGGACCCATAAGCTTTCTGGCCACTGCAACCGGGATGTCGGAGGATCCTACGTGAACGCCGGCAGCATCGCAAGCCAGTGCAACATCTACACGATCATCAATGATCAGCGGCACATTATAATGGTCTGTGATCTCTTTTACCTTAAAAGCCTTGTCCAGGTATTCCCGGCCGCCTGTGTTCTTCTCGCGGAGCTGAACCAGTGTCACACCGCCTTTGCACGCTTCTTCCACTGTATGGAGCAGTGACTCCTCTGTATGATATGTGCTGTCTGTCACCAGATACAGCGTTGTGTCCAAATCTTTTCTATCCATGTTGATACCCTCATTTCTCTGATCTGTCATTCAGGATCGCGGATATTCGCGTTCCAAATAACAAATCCTCATTCATCTCTAATTTGCATTACAATTTCATAATTTAACCGAATCAAGGAAGTCCCAAAAGCATTTATCTATCCAAACATCCCTGCACCTTCAATTTCTCCACCAGCTCTTCATCCGTGATCCCATAAATCTCATCCAGCAGATTCGCCTGAAAACTTCCCGGCCCGCGGGAGATCTTCTCTGCTTCCTCACCGGCGATTCCCATCAGTGCTGTTCCAAGAACTGCAGCTGCCAGATATTCACGTCCCGGCAAAAATGCTGCTGTCAGCGCACCGACCATACAGCCAGTTCCTGTGATCCCGGACAATGCCGGAGTTCCATTTCCGATCAGAACAATCTGCTCTCCATCCGTCACAAAATCCTGCTTTCCGGTAGCCAACACCACCGCCTGATTATTTCTGGAAAAAGCCCTCAGCACATCACTGATGGCTTCTATATTTTCTGCTGTCAATGCGTCCTGTCCTCCTGCATCAATCCCGATCGCATGAGAAGGCAGCCCGGAAACAGCCAGAAGCTCTGACATATTTCCTTTCAGTACAGCCGTATGGCCAATGCTTAAAAGCTCTCTTGCCAGATCCAGCCGGAGATCACTGCAGGCAACCCCTACAAGATCCAGAAGAACCGGAATATTTTTTTCCACGGCTGTTCTCATGGAACGCTTCATTGACTGAATTCTTGCGTCTGTGATGTTGCCAAGATTCAGCATCAGAGCACCGGCGGATTCTGTGATATCTGCCACCTCTGCCGGATGCTCTGCCATGATCGGCCGTGCTCCCACTGCAAGGATCACATTTGCACAGTCATGGATGGAGATCGGATTCGTGATGCAGTGGATCAGCGGCTTTTCCTCTTTAATTTGCTTTCGCAGTTTTAAAAGTTTTTGTCTCATATGTTTTTGCTCCCATAGCTGCCTGGAATTTCACCAGAAGGCCTGCTTTGCTCAGTGCCTTCAGGAAAATGTAGGCAACACATCCTCCCATTGTGGTTGCTGCAAGGAACATCGGCGTATAATAAAACGCTGTCAGTCCGCCTCTTCCCATCAGGAATGCCATCACCGGATAAGAAACCATGGATCCGATGATACCTGTTCCAAAGATCTCGCCGATCACCGCGCAGATGATCTTGCCTTTGGAAAGTCTGTAGAACACACCTGAAAGGAATGCGCCAAATACTGCACCTGTCAGTGCAAGCGGCGGAATTCCCATGAACATCATACGGATCACGCCGATCATAGTTGCACAGAGAAATGAGTACCACGGTCCCATCAGAACCGAACATACGATATTGACAAGATGCGCCGTCGGGCACATTCCCTCAATTCTAAGGATCGGTGAAATTACAACCCCGATCGCAACCATCATTGCCAGCATTACCATACGAAGCGTGTGCATCCTTTGTTTTTCCATAGTGTTTTCCTCCCTGAAATATCAGACAGATTTCTGTCAGATCCCGGGCAAAAAATTTCCCGGCTGCTGCAGTCTGCCCATAGATTTTGGCGGTCGAAGTTCCCTTACTTCCTCTCACTCCGAAAACACGGATTCCCATCGCTGATATGACCTTCCGGAAAAAATCTCCAAAGTATCACCCTCCTGCCAGACATTAAGGCGCTCCCCTTCCTGCCCGCTCACCGCAGAAGCTCCACATGCAGCCTCTGGCACTTTCACATCCGCACATTGTCAGATCATTCCAGCCTGCATGCAAAAAGAGCGCATCCCCGGCAAAATCCACGGAGACACGCTCTCAAATCACATTCCCTCCGTTGGCATTACCCAAATCAGGTACGGTCGAAGATCTATCTTCCTCTCAGCCTGTCACACAAGCTCCCGCTGGCTCTTTTTTCTTTGTAAAGCAGATATTCGCAATCCGCTCTGCTATGTCAAAATATATCACACCAGTATTCTGTTGTCAAACGACCTAGTACAGCGAATATTAAGTAAACGCTATATTGACTTGTCTGACGGAATCATATTCTTTTCTGCCACCCAAAATACTATTTCTGAAGCGAGATCTCATCGATCAACCGCAGCTCTTCCGCACTAAACGGTGCACAATGGATTGCTTTCACATTATCAAGGATCTGCTGCGCCTTGGATGCTCCGATCAGCACACTGGTAACTTCTTTCTGCTGGAGCAGCCAGCCAAGTGCCATATCTGCAAGCTTCTCACCACGCTGTGCAGCCAGATCGTTAAGCCTTCGGATCTGATCCAGACGCTCCGGTGTCAGTGCGCTCTCTTTCAGGAATCTTCCGTCCCTGCGGATACGGCTGTCCTCCGGGATTCCGTTCAGGTAGCGGTCTGTCAGCTGTCCCTGTGCAAGAGGACTGAAAGTAATAAGACCTTTTTTCAGGATACCGGCAGTTCTTTTCAGGCCGTTCTCTTCCACAGTCCTGTCAAAAATAGAATAACGGTTCTGGTTAATGACAAACGGGCATCTCAGCTCCTTCAGGATCGCTGCTGCCTGGCTCAAAGTTTTTCCATCATAATTGGAAAGTCCCACATAAAGAGCCTTGCCCTGCTGAACTGCAGTTGCAAGCGCACCCATGGTCTCCTCAAGAGGAGTCTCCGGATCCATTCTGTGATGGTAAAAAATATCCACGTATTCCAGGCCCATGCGTTTCAGGCTCTGGTCAAGGCTGGCCAGAAGATATTTGCGGCTGCCCCAGTTTCCGTAAGGGCCCTCCCACATATCATAACCGGCTTTTGTTGTAATGATCAGCTCGTCACGGTACGGCATCAGTTCTTCTTTCAGGATCTTGCCGAAATTCCGCTCTGCACTTCCGTATGCAGGGCCGTAATTGTTGGCAAGGTCAAACTGTGTGATGCCATTGTCAAAAGCTGTGAAACAAAGCTGTTTCATATTTTCATAATCAGAAGTGTCTCCGAAATTATGCCATAATCCAAGAGATACCTTCGGGAGCATCAGACCGCTTTCACCGCAGCGGTTGTACTCCATGGTTTCGTAACGTTCCTTCGCAGGTGTATACATATAAAAACCCTCCCATAATGTCACAAATAACTATATGACTTTTCACATATCTGCCACTTAATCTGCATTTTCTGCAACCACTTTTATTATACTTTGCCGACCTTTATTTCGCAAGACGGATCATATTCCAGCTGTGCTTCGCAAAAACTGCCTCCAGCTTTCCACCATCCAGCTTCGAGCACTCAGCTTTCGCTTTTACAGGAACCACATTCTCCGGCCGTGCCTCTGTGTTGACTGCCTGAAGGTCATCATTGTCCAGCACGATATGCTCCACAATCTTATACCCCTCAAACTGTCTTAAATCGCAGGAAACTTCTATATCCTCATCCAGGCTCTTGTTCACTGCAAAAATAGTCAACGCCTCTTTTTCCTCATCCCAGACACAAACAGAATCCAGATACGGAGCCTCGCCATAAGTTTTGCTCTCGTATACAGGAGTCAATACCTGGGTATTCAGCACGGTTCCTCTTCCATAAACGCTGGTCAGCATATATGGATAAAAGATCGTCTGGCGCCATGCACCTGTATCAGAAGTCATGATCGGCGCGATAACATTTACAAGCTGCGCCATGCAGGCAATCTTTACACGGTCTGCGTGACGGAGAAGCGTGATCAGCATACTTCCCACAAGAAGAGCATCCTCAAAGTTATAGATATCTTCCAGCTGATGAGGAGCCTGCACCCATTTCTCCAGCTTTTTATCCTGCTCATTGCTGTGGTACCATACGTTCCACTCATCAAAGGAAAGATTGATCTGTTTTTTGCCATGTTTCTTGGCTTTCACTGCATCGCAGATGGAAACCACACCGGAAATAAAATCGTCCATTCCTTTGGAGCATGCCAGAAAATCTGCACTATCCCCTGCCTGATTTCCATAATACTGGTGAAGAGAAATATAATCTACCTGGTCATAAGCTTCATCCAGAACTGTGTATTCCCAGGATCCAAAAGTCGGCATCTCCAGATTGGAGCTTCCGCATGCAACTGTCTCAACATCCGGGTCCATAAATTTCATCAGACGGGCTGTCTCAGCAGCAACTCTTCCGTACTCTGCTGCTGTCTTATGCCCCATCTGCCATGGACCGTCCATCTCGTTTCCAAGACACCATAATTTAATATCATGTGGCTGCTCATAGCCGTGAGCTTTACGGAGATCACTGTAATAGGTACCACCTTTAAAGTTACAGTATTCCAGAAGATTTTTAGCATCCTCCGGTCCTCTTGTTCCAAGATTTACAGCCATCATCACATCACTGCCTGCTTTTCTGGACCAGTCCACAAACTCATTCAGGCCAAACTGGTTGGTCTCGATCACGCCCCAGGCAAGCTCCGGTCTGGACGGACGCTGCTCCTTCGGGCCTACGCTGTCCTCCCAGCGGAATCCAGATACAAAATTTCCTCCTGGATAACGGACGACCGGAACCTGAAGCTCCCTCACCAGCTCCAACGTGTCCTTACGAAAACCCTGCTCATCGGAAAGGGGACTTCCCTCCTGATAAATGCCCTCATAAACTGCACGTCCAAGATGTTCAATAAAAGAACCGAAGATTCTTTTATCGGTCTTTCCGGTGAGAAAATATTTGTCCACGATGATCTGTGCTTTTTTCATTGTAAAAACCCTCCTGTAATAGAATTCATTTACATTCTGTGATAGTTCTGCACCCCTGCGGCAGTTTTCCACCGATGATATCCACCCCACGAATACCCTTCCACAGCAAAGCGAACATTTGCATTCTGCTTTACATTCTGAAAACTGCCATCCTGTTTATCATTCTATCATTCCTTGAGGTTTATGTCATTGCCTTTTTCAGGAATCAACCAGATTTTCCCAAAAAATCTTTACCTTTTTTTACAGTGCCGCATTACACTTCTCATAAGCAAACAACGCCGCTCCAAGTGCTCCGCAAAGCTGTGCCTCATCACAGATATAAAGCTTCGCTCCAAGCTTCTCTTCCAGTGCCTGGATAATGCCTTTGTTCTTGGCAACGCCGCCTGTCATCATATATTCGCCTGGATTTTTTTTGCCAAGGCGGGCTGCCAGAGCTCCTACTTTGGAAGCAACGGATACGTTCAGGCCGTGGATGATATCTGCCACATCTTTATTCTGCGCAACAAGGGAAACTACCTCTGATTCTGCAAACACGGTACACATACTTGAGATCACTACGTTCTCTTTCCACTCCAGGCCGCGGGTACTCATCTCCTCCAGGGAAAGTCCAAGGGTACGGGCCATCATCTCCAGAAAACGTCCTGTTCCTGCTGCACATTTATCATTCATAAGGAAATTCTTTACTGCGCCATTCTCATCAATGCTGATGGCTTTGATATCCTGGCCGCCGATATCAATGACTGTACGCACATTCGGATTCAGATAATGCGCGCCTTTTGCATGACAGGTGATCTCTGTGATGCTGTCGTCACCGCTGTCAATGTAAGCACGACCGTATCCGGTTGTAACGATACGCACGATATCCTCTTTCTTGATTCCAGCTTTCTCCACTGCCATCTCAAGACTCTTCTCGGCACTCATCATGGCGCCGCCGCCTGTTGGGATGATCATGGTAGATTTGATCTTTCCGTCTTTATCCAGGATCACAACATCTGTACTTGTGGAACCGCTGTCGATTCCTGCCACATAATAAACTCCTGATTCCATTTTTTTCTTAATCTCCTCGCTGATTCCTTTTGATGGGTCCATATCTTCCGAACCTTCCAGCGTCTCCGCAAAAGCCTGCACTCTGGTAAGGAGCTGGCCTGCGCTCTGGCTGGTAAAATCCGTCTCGATCTTCAGAAGCGGAACTTTGATATCTCGCTTGATACTTGCATACTCAAAACCATAATAATCACAGAACTTAATAGTATGATAAATAATGCCCTTCAGGTTCGGGTCCAGATAAAGCCTGTTTCTTCTGGTGCTGTTGTTCATACGGAAGCATGGCATCTGGGAAAGAAGTGCATCTGCATAAGCCAGGAACATGGCATCATCATCCATTTTTTCCAACTCCTCACGGATCACTGCAAGACGTCTGCCGCCTGTACAGGTGAGGTTTTCCACATCCATACGGATGTTGTCACGGATCATTTTTTCCAGGACACCGCTGACACGGACTCCTAACACGCCGATATATGGCTGGTTATCCACATCCTCATGGGAAAAAGCATTCAGAAATCCACTTTTATCGAAAGTTTTCCCCGAAAATTTCTCGTAAGCTTTCTTAAGACGGAGGATTCCTTTGGCAAGCTTGACTTTCTCGCAGTCGTTATCTTCGTGAGGCATATCCAGCATGTACAGAAATTTGCATTTGCCGGTGCTTTCCACAATATCGTACACACGGCGCATGGAGTCACAGCAGTTTACAAGAACAAGCTGCTCCACTTTTCCCTCCAGGACTGCCTGGATCACAGATTTTCCAAAACCGCAGAGATTGGCATGTGCGATCTGATCGGAAAGCTCGAAGTTCTCCGGCATTTCCTCAAGAACTGCACATTCTTCGCCAAAGCCTTTGAAAAGCTCCAGCGGTGTATATTTACAGACATAATGTATCATGATCTTTTTTCCTCCCTGCTTTTTTCCAGCATCTCAAGGTATGCCTGAAGTCTTGTAGACACCTGGCCGTCACTGGAATTGGCCGGGTTGCAGCCGTCGCCGTCCAGAACCATAGTCGGAAGTCCGGCATTTTCCAGAGAATTCTTAATCAGACTGGATGCGCCGATGGTTCCCTTACAGCCCCAGTGCGCAAAAAGAATCCCGCCGTCTGCTTCTGTGATATTTGCCAGCTCCTGTGCCCGCTGGATTCTCTGCTTCACACCTCCGTTGTAAATGCAGTTGACCATTTTTTCCGCAAGGGCCTCATACGGGTCAGAGGCCTGCATCCGCTGAAAACCATCTGCCACAAAGTCACACGCACTGATATGCACATTCTGGCTGTAGTTAAATACCTCCTTCACCGGCTCCTGAAGGAAAGGCATCATGTGCATCCACAAAATGTGAAGGCCTTCTGCTTTCGGTGCTTTTTTCACATCTTCCAGAAGCATCTTCGTGTATTTCAGAGATTCCTTTGAACCTGCAAGAAGATGGCACATGAAAATCGCATACAGTTCGTTTGTCAGGGAAGTTACCGGGTCATGGTCTTTTCTGAGGGCAAGCTGGCGGCTGTAATAAGATGCTGCTTCATTACTGTTGGCCACTGCGCGCTGTACAGACTGTTCTGAAATCTTTTTGCCTGTCACATCTTCCAGGAATTTCTTCATCTCTCGAAGCTGGTCTGCAACGTAGCTGATAGAATCCTGATTTTTTTCATAGGGCACATCAATGTAAAATCCCGGAATCTGGTATTTCTCTTTCAGATGGGGAAAAGTCATCATGTTTCCGTCACAGGCAAGGTTTGTGTAGATGGTGCATTTCGGCTTGGGAACCAGTCCTGTCATGGATGCTCCCAGGAAAACCCTGTGATAGGAGCACATGGTTTCCGGGAAGCCTTCTGCCTCTGTCTGCGCCAGAAATGCCTGCTCGCATCTTGTTCCTGCGATAAAGCATGACATGGCTTCTACGGAATACGGTGTAATCCCCGCCGCTGTCAGAAGCTCGCCCGGTACAAAAATGCTCACCAGTGCGGTGTCATCCGGTTTTGCCAGTGCCTTGATTATATTCTGCATAACAACACGGGCGACATACTGTCCGGACGATGGAAGTTTCCTGTCTGGGAAAAACTGCAGGCGTTTTTCCTGAAGGCGGTAGCCTGTGAGAAGAAGTTTTCGTGCTTTCTCCGGGTCTTTGGCGGATTCCTCTCCTACCATGTCACCGAATTTTTTTATGATATCCAATGTGTCACATCCTTTCGTAAGTCGGGTCCTGTCAGACCAATATTTTAATTATAAAGATATTTTTCTCAAAAGTAAACACGCCAGTTTTTACAAATTCCTAGCTGATACAGGCTAAATCACTGTTTACTCCGTAATCAGACACACACATTTCACGTCACTCAGTACCCTTCTTGTGTGCCGTACAAAAAATGCAGGTTTTCCAGAAAACCTGCATTTCTCATTCTTCTCTACTTCATTTTCTCCGTTGCCCTGTGTACGCACATCAAACAGGTTGGCAAGATATAACAACTTGCGGAGATCCATGCTGCCTGGTCTGCACAGCAGATTGCTGTAAATCCATAAGTTCCAACGAACCCAACACTTACGATCACTCGCGCGATCATCTCAGTTACACCGGAGAATACTGCTCTTCCGGAATAGCCAAGTCCTTGTGTCACCATACGATTTACATTGAGAATACCAAGACTCCAGAAGAAGAATCCTAAGTATCTCAGATATTTTGCAGAGGCATCCAGCGCATCCACCGCGCTTTTGTTTACAAAGATCAATGTCAGCGTCCGGCCGCCAAAGATCAGCACCAGTCCTATCAAAGCACCGTACGCTACTCCAATAGTAACTGCCTGGCAAAGTCCTTTTCGAATCCTATCCGGCTGTTTTGCACCAAGGTTCTGACTGCAGAACACAGATGCTGCTGTTGAGATCGCATCAAACGGACACATGGCAAACTGCTTGATCCTCATAGCTGCTGTAAACGCTGATACATACACACTTCCCAGTCCGTTATTTGCAGACTGCATTACCATACTTCCGATAGCAGTAATGGAATACTGCAAGCCTGTTGGAATTCCCATAAGAAGGAGTTCCTGTACTGCTTCTTTTCTCATGTGGCGGTCATCTTTCCCAAGCCACATCAGTTCCATTTTTCGTGAGATCACAAACAGACAGCAGATGCCGCTGATGGCCTGTGCCGTGATCGTCGCAATGGCAGCACCCGCGCATCCCCATTTCAGCACAACAATGCAGAACAGATCCAGAAAAATATTCAGCACTGCCGCAAACGCCAGAAAGATAAACGGTGTCCTGCTATCGCCCACAGATCTCAAAATACTGGACAGATAATTATACAGCAGTGAAAACGGAATCCCCAGAAAGATAATCAGGATATACCGATACGCATTGGCATAAATATCTTCCGGCACAGAAAGAATATGCAGGATCTGATTGCAAAGGAGCACGCACGCAGATGTAAGCACAACTGCTGCTCCTGCTGTAAGCACTGCACCGTTAAATATGTAATTCCGCATGGTATCCCGCTTATCTGCGCCGAAATATTTTGCCACAGGCACTCCAAAACCTGCACAGATTCCTATGCAGAAACCTAAGACCAGAAACTGCACACTGCTGGTCGCACCAACACTTGCCAGTGCCTTGGTTCCCAGGATCTGTCCAACGATAGCTGCATCAATAATATTATAAGTCTGCTGCAAAAGGTTTCCCAGAAGAAGAGGCAGTGCAAACTGCACCATCAGCTTCAGCGGATTTCCTTTTACCATAGATATTGACATTTGTACTCCTCCAGATATAAGCTTCCTTAATTATTTTTTAAGCTTTCGGATATGTACTTCCGGAATTGCCACATTGTCATAAGTAATGTGCTCATCCTTCACCTTGTCATCCACATCCACATCTTCCTCGGTGTGAACCTCCGGCACTGCCACATTTTCATTTATGATCTTGTATTCTTTTGCTTTTTTATCATTTTCTTTTTTTCTAAAAATTTTCTTACCAAACATCTCAATCCCTCATCCCATATAATCTGTTATAGAAGTCCCAGCCAGCGGCTGTTCGGACTTTTTAAAGAAAGTTAATAAAAAATGTAATTATCAAACTGTTCAGGAAATCCGCGAACAAACTTCCTACCAGCGGTACAAGAAGATATGCTTTTACAGATGGAGCGTACCTCTCGCAGATCGCCTGCATATTGGCCATGGCATTTGGTGTCGCACCCATACCGAAACCACATACGCCTGAAGAAAGCACTGCTGCATCGTAGTCCCTTCCCATGACATTGAACACCATAAAATATGTAAAAACAAACATCAGAACTACCTGGCCTGCCAGCAGGATGATCAGCGGAAGTGCCAGATCTGCCAGCTGCCAGAGCTTCAGTGTGATCATGGCGATTCCCAGAAACAGGGAAAGACTGATACCACCAATGTCGTTGATCTCGCCCATGTAAATGGTAAACTTGCCGGAATACTCACCTATATTACGGATAAAAGCTGCCGCAATCATGGCACCGATATAGATTGGGAAAGTCATTCCTGTTTTGGAAAGCAGATCGGATACGATGGTTCCGATTCCCATTGCAATGATCAGCTGGAATACAGCTGCCGGATACATACTTGTGTGACGCTCGTGTTTCTTTTCTTCCTCTACAAGAAGGCTGTCATCCTCCTGAACAACAGTATCCAGAAGATCTCTTTTTTCAATCAGTCTCTTACCGATCGGACCTCCCATCATACTTCCCGCGATCAGACCGAAAGTTGCTCCTGCAGTACAAAGTGTACTGGCTCCGGAAACTCCGAAATCTTCAAGAACCGGTCCGAAAGCACCTGCTGTTCCGTGTCCGCCGACCATAGGAATGGAGCCTGTACAAAGTCCGATCAGCGGACTGATGTGCATCAGTTTCGCAAGTCCTACAGCAAGGAAGTTCTGGGAAATGATCAACACGATAACAATACCCAGAAATACGATCAGTGCTTTTCCGCCGCTTTTCAGGACTTTTAAGTTTGCCTGAAATCCAACGGAGGTAAAGAAAAATACCATACATACTTCTTTCAGTATATCATTAAAAGAAAATTCTACAAGTCCTGTTGCGTAACAGATGCAGGTAAAAATTGCAAAAACTACTCCACCTACAACCGGTGCCGGAATACAGAACCGTTCCAGAACCTTAAACTTTTTTTTCAAAAAACTACCTAACATTAAGACAACCACTGCAATAGCAATCGTCTGATACATATCCAACTCAATCTTCATCATTTGCTTTCACTCTGGCCGCCTTTCTCTGTCGTTACATCCACTCCGCAGGATTCATAATACTGCGCTGCTCCTTCATGGAATGGAATGGTGATTCCCTCTGCGGATGTTTTTTCATCCAGTGCAATATCTACAGGAAGAGAATACTGAAGCTCCTGCTTGTTTTCAAATAAAAGCTTTGTAATATCATTTACTGTCTCTGCATCCAGTTTATCGCTTGCAAGAAGAACAGCCTTCACGCCTACTGTTTCTACTGCCTCGTCCTGGCCTTTGTAGGTTCCGGCCGGGATCTCATATTCTGTATAAAAATCATAGGCTTTCATTAATTTACCAATATTCTTCTGATCCAGGTCCAGCACGCGGATGTCACACTGTTTGGACAGCTCATCGATCACTGTTGTCTGAACACCTGCTGTACAGAAAAATGCGTCAATGTCTCCATCCTGAAGTGCCTGGGCCGCTCCGGAATAATCCAGATTTACCTGCTCAACAAGGCCGTCCCCAAGTCCGTATACAGAAAGGATCTGATTGGCATTCTGCTCTGTTCCTGACTCTTTTTCACCTACGCTGACCTTTTTTCCCTGAAGATCATCTATGGATGTGATACCAGAATCATCTTTTACAACTACCTGACAAGCCTCTGTATAAAGTGCCGCCACTGCGCTGTATCCCTGGTATTTCTTATCTTTATAAGAACCCTCACCATAATATGCGTCATTGATCATGTCTGCCTGGGCAATCGCCATCTGAACATAATCATCGGAAAGCAGCCTTAAGTTCGCTGCTGAACCTGCTGTTGTTTTTACTTCCATATCATACTTGCTGTCATCTGTGTTCACCAGATTGGCAATGGTATCACCAAGTGCATGATAACCGCCGCCCAGTGCCGCTGCTCCGAAACGCAGCCTGCCAGTGCTGCTGCCACAGCCTGCCAGTGCGACCAGCATTACGATACAAAAGATAGCTGCCAGTTTCTTTTTCACTATAATCACCTCTCTATTTTTTGTTCCGTAAAATTGTATCACAAAGACAAGTGTTTTGTACAGACGCACACTTAAAAATTTCACTTCCACATTCTGCGGGATTATCTGCTTCTTTATTTTTACATCTGATGCCGCACTACCTTGTATTCATCTCCGGAACGGTAGTAGGGACATTCTTTATAATCGCTGCTCACAAAACGGTAGTACTCATCCTCATCCAGATTGATGTCGCAGTAATATTCGTCGCATTCTTCGTCATATGTATAGTTTGCGCAGTATTCGCAGCTGGTTCCTTTCATCGTCTTCCCCTCCTTTTCTATCGTTTATCTGTTTTCAATTATACGATTATATAGCAGAGAAGGGAAGAATTCCATCTCTGAAATTCTTCCCTTCTGTCCAATGTCGGTCTTATTACTGTTTGCTCCGTGGTCGGCAATACATTTTGTATTTTATCTGTATCCGGGAGCACGTTTTCATCAGAACATTCCGTTCACTGTTTTATATTTGTAAAGCATTTCCGCATGGTTCTGCTCTTCCACCTGAATGTCTGCCAGGAGCTTTCGCACGTCGCTGTCCTCGAATGCAAAGACCTCGGAATTGTATTCACCGGAAACCAGCTTCTCTGTTCCAATGCAGTCTGTTGCCAGGAATGCGTCATGCTCTTTGTCTTCTGTGGACATCACCGATGTATAGGTAACTTTTGGCTGGTAATCCCGTCCGTCGCTGTCGTTGCAGTTCACCTGGGGAACTGTTCCGGAAAGCACCTGGCTCAGGGAATCGTAATGTTCCTGTTCTTTTTTCTGAAGAGTCTGGAACAGACTTTTAAGCTCCGGGTCTCGGGCCTGCTGTGCGTATTTTCCGTATTTTTCAATACAGCTTTTTTCCTGTGTCTGAAGATCCTGGATTACTGTGCGTTCTTTTTCCTTTAATATCATTATCATCGTTTCCTTTCTGTTTGTGATAATGATAGTATGGGGCGGATGTGGGATTTTATTCTGGGATTTCAATTTAAAATCATTTTATCATGACTATTTTTTATGTACAAAATCCCCCAAAAATGGTATGTACAACCACTTCGGAGGACTTTGAAAAATCTTTTAATCAAATATTTATTTCTTCTCGAACTCAGCTGCAACCTCTTTCAGAAGTTCTCTGATCTTCAGATGCTGCGGACATGCCTTCTCACATTTTCCACACTCAACGCAGTCAGATGCTTTTCCGTGATCTACCGTATGCACATTATTATAGTAGTAATCTGCATTCCAGTCATGATAGATCTGTTTTGTATTCATGCAGGCAAAAAGATCCGGGATGGAAATGTGTTTCGGGCATCCGTCGATGCAGTATCTGCAGGCTGTACATGGGATCAGGTTTTTGCTGTGGATGATATCGCAGACTTTCTTAACTGCTGCATGCTCTTCCTCAGTCAGCGGCTTGAAGTCTTTCATGAAACTTAAGTTATCCTTCATCTGCTCCAGTGTACTCATGCCGGAAAGTACCATCTCAATTCCCTCAAATCCTGCTGCAAAACGGATCGCATAGCTTGCAGGACTTCCGCCGTGAAGATCCTCAAGAACTTTTTTTGCATCCTCAGGAAGGTTTACGAGGCTTCCGCCTTTTACAGGCTCCATAACAAGCACCGGCTTGTTGTGCTTTCGACAGACTTCGTAGCATTTCTTACTCTGAACTGCAGGATCCTCATAATCAAGATAGTTGAACTGGATCTGAACAACTTCGATCTGCGGATACTCGGTAAGGATCGCATCCAGAACTTCCGCTCTGTCGTGGAAAGAAATTCCCACATGTTTTACCTTGCCCTCTTCTTTCAGTGCAAACGCAGTCTCATATGCGTGACGCTCCTTAAAGTATTTAAAGATCTCTGCGCTCTGTGCATGCATCAGATAATAATCAAAATACTCTACTCCACAGGCTTCCAGCTGCTGCTCAAAGAACGGACGGATATCCTCTTCCTTCTTAAAATAGAAGTTTGTCAGCTTATTGGTAAGAATAAACTCATCTCTGCTGTGTCTGTCAGACAGGCAGGTCTTAATAGCTTTCTCACTTTTTCCCTCAAGATAACCGTGAGCGGTATCAAAGTAGTTGAAACCATTTTCCAGAAAATAATCTACCATCTGTTTGGTCTGCTCAATGTCTACTTCATCACCGTTCATCGGAAGTCTCATGTAACCAAAACCAAAATGTTTTTTTGCTCCATCCAGCATGTTCGTATCCTCCTTTTTTGATCTTACATTTTCCGGGCAAAAAATTTCTCCAGTGCCCGGTACATTTACACGCTATAACATAATATCAGCGGCAGAAAATCTTCAGCCGCCGATATCCGTATCTATAGTATAAAGTATGAAGTTGACTTTAGGTCAAGTATTTTCAGAAAATTTATCGTTAAATGTAAAAGTAACGTTACTGTTCACTGGTAATGTTCCGCGAGGTGTTTTTTGTGAGCGAAGATCACAGAAAACCCGAGAATTGCGGCGCGAAATCATGCAAAGCATGATTTCTGTGCATCGCGAAGCGTGTTGCTGGTCACGGAGTGAACAGTAACAAAGTAACTTCCGGAATGTAAATCTTAATTCCGGGGTGCGGACGTTTTCCGGATAAAATACCTCTCATCTATAGCCCATCTCTGTACACACTGTTTATCGTAGCCTGAGCATGCTCCAGTTCTTTCTTCTGAATAATGGCCTCCCGGTCGCTTAAAATCGCCAGCATCTCATCGATCACATCTTCCACTCTCGGGCTTGTCACACGGTATAAGTATCCAAGCATCCGGGTAGCTGTGTAATCTGTGTTCATATGTTTATATGCGATCTCTTTGCACAGTTCATCGGGATAGCCTTTCTCTTTCAGTGCTCTGTAAAGTTCGTCTGTTCTTGTATCTGCCATAAATGCCTGACATTCCTCTCTTATTTTTTATCACTCTGTTTCAACCATTTACTCACTGATCTTTACCGGCTTTTTTCATTGCCCGGATTCCCCAGATTACAATACATACGCTTCCGCCGATCAGGATCCATACCGGCCACATCGGTACCGGGCTTAAATTCCCGCTTATTCCGGCATACAGACAGACCGCAACGCCTGTGATCTTCAGCATGGACATCATTTTTATTGCGATCTCGTACAGCCGTTCTTTATTTTCCTCTGTTACTTCCACCGGAAAATTGCACCAGTCCTGCGGAATGTGTTCGCAAAACATCATAAGTCCCAGGATCAGAAGTGCCAGGATCGGTTCAAAAAATAAAAAACCCTTCTTTCCATACCGGTTCGGGATCCCATGGATATCAAAATGGATCGGTACTCTCTCCGGAAGACTGTTCCAGGTAATCTGGAGATATATGACATATGCAAAGATCATCAGGAAACAGATCACACTGGTAACCGTCCTCAGCTTTTTTGCAGACATTCGCCACGCTCCTTTCATCACAGTATACATCCAACACTCTCTTTCCTGTATTTTACACACAAATCACCTGCTTGTAAAAGTATTTTGCAAAAAATTGCCTCACAGAGCACTATCTGTGAGCACTAACAATTGCACACAAAATTTATATATGCTAAAATGGACATGTTGTCTAATTAAACATATTTTAAGAAAGGGAAAGGAATATGTTAGAAAAACTTTTCAAGCTGTCCGCGAACAAAACGGACGCAAAAACAGAGGTACTGGCTGGTGTTACCACGTTCATGACAATGGCATACATCCTGGCAGTAAACCCGAACATCCTGTCTGCAACAGGCATGGATTCCGGAGCTGTATTTACAGCTACCGCACTGGCAGCCTTCATTGGAACACTGCTGATGGCGATCTTCGCCAACTACCCGTTCGCACTGGCACCTGGAATGGGACTGAACGCATACTTTGCCTACACCGTTGTTATCGGAATGGGATACAGCTGGCAGTATGCACTGACTGCAGTTTTTGCAGAAGGTATCGTATTTATCATTCTTTCACTTACCAATATCCGTGAAGCGATCTTCAATGCGATCCCGATGAACCTGAAATCCGCAGTCAGCGTTGGTATCGGTCTTTTCATTGCATTTGTAGGATTGCAGAATTCTCACATCGTAATCGGCGGTTCTACTCTGCTGCAGCTTTTCTCCGTAGACGGCTACAACGCAGCCAACGGTGTGGAAGCTTCCTTCAATGATGTTGGAATCACTGTTATCCTGGCACTGATTGGTATCATCATAACAGGTATCCTCGTTGTAAGAAATGTCAAGGGAAACATCCTCTGGGGAATCCTGATCACATGGATTCTTGGTATTATCTGTCAGTTCGCCGGACTTTATGTTCCGAACCCGGAGATCGGTTTCTACAACC
>CAVBVT010000001.1:26251-107500 GCA_963598855.1 Eggerthellaceae bacterium | reverse complement strand
TTCGATCACATCCAGGATCGCTTCCGGTTTCTTTGCCGGATTTACCAGGGATGATCCAGCACCCTGATAGCGCGGAGCCTTTGCAAAATCTCCGATAACTGCTACTTTTGTGCCTGGTCTTAACGGAAGGATATTTTCTTCGTTTTTCAGAAGGACAATGCTTTCTTCTGCTGCTTTTCTGGCCAGTTCATGATGCGCCTCTACATCGAACTGTTTTCCCTTCGCATCCTCTGTCGCCTGATGGGTTGCAAAAATCACGTTCAGAAGTTCATCCAGTCTCTGGTCCAGAACAGCTTCTTCAAGATCTCCCTTCTTCACTGCACGGATGATATCGTTCATTCCCGCTTTTCCGGTTCCCGGCATTTCCAGATGGCTTCCGTTCTTTACGCCAAGAGCGTGATCGTTGCTTCCGCCCCAGTCAGAAACCACAAATCCATCAAATCCCCATTCGTCTACAAGGATCTCCTGGAGCATATGTTTATTTTCATTTGCGTAAATTCCATTAACTTCATTATAGGAAGACATGATGGATTTTGCTTTTCCCTCTTTGACTGCAATTTCAAATCCGGTCGTGTAGATTTCACGGAATGTCCGCTCATCCACTACGGAATCATTTGCCATACGGCGGAGTTCCTGGCTGTTTGCCGCAAAGTGTTTGGGACACGCCGCGATTCCTTTGCTCTGGATTCCCCGGATGTAAGCAGCTGCCATTTTGCCTGCATGATAAGGGTCTTCCGAAAAATACTCAAAGTTTCTTCCACACAGAGGGCTTCTCTTGATATTCAGTCCTGGTCCCAGGATCACATTTACGCCCATAGTCACGGCTTCCTCTGCAAGTGCTTCTCCGATTTCTTCCCCAAGTTTCTCGTCCCAGCTGTTTGCCACACCTGCCGCTGTGGGGAAACAGGTTGCCGGAAGGCTGGCATTCAGTCCCAGATGGTCGCCTGCGCCTGCCTGCCTTCTTAATCCGTGAGGTCCGTCGGACATGAACATGGACGGGATGCCGTATTTTTCGAAATCAACGGTTTCCCATGTGTTTTTTCCGGACATCATCCGAGCTTTTTCTTCCAGTGTCATCTGCTTTATGATATTTTCATACTTCAAACTCATATTGAAATCCATCCTTATCTGTATCTGCACCACTTGTTTCTCATCCGCTTCGTGCGGATATCACTCTTATTTTGCTGAAAGTATCATAGCACTGATCTTTTAATTATACTGCACGGATTCATAAATGGTTGTTTTTTTGCATAAACTGCATTTTTTCCTCTTTACTTTTTCCGAAAAAATCTGCTATAATAAGCATCGCGCAAGTTGAATATGAATTTCTATGACACTAAATATCGCTTTGGCTGATGTCTGATGGCCGGGGCATGTTTGGTGTCTTTTTTGCGTTGAAATCCTATTTCATATTTTTATTCAATAAACGAGGAGGGCTCATCATGCCAAAAACAAAATTTCAAAGTATTATTTTTTCACTGATCATGGTTTTCTTTATGGTGTTTTCCATGACCTGCTACACGATTTCCCTGAATATGGGTGGTCTGACACCACAGGTGTTTTCTATGGCGGTCCGGGAGATGTGGATTGAGTATGTGGTTGTTTTCTGTCTGATCTTTTTCCTGATCACAAAGACCGCTCAGAAGCTGGCTTTCCGTATTGTTACTCCTGGCGTGGATAAACCGATCTTTATTATCCTTGCCATCCAGTCTTTTACTGTATGTCTCATTGTTCCGGTGATCACACTGTTTGCTACGTTTCTGCATAACGGTGTACAGAACTGGTTTACCAACTGGCTGCAGCTGGCAGTTCTGTGCTTCCCGGTTGCTTTCTGCCTGCAGATCTTCTTTGTTGGGCCGCTTGTGAGACTGATCTTTCGAACGCTGTTCCGCAGTCAGCTTGCGGAGAATGCTGCTCCGGAAGCTGCTTAAATAAATATAGCCCAAAAACAAAAAGCGTGAAACCGGAAGGTATTTTTTCCTTCCTGAATTTCACGCTTTTATTAGTAACGCGGACATTCCGGACAAACCGCGCAGCAGTTATTCGATATAGAGCCGCGTCGGCATTGAGGATTCTTTTATCTGCTTGACTATAATAATGCAGCTCTTTATCTCACCAGCCCATCGATCCATCCAAACAACTCTTCCAGATCATAATCTCCACTGTGCGGCAGTCCCCATGGCAGGACAAAGTCTACATTATAGCCTTTGTTTTTCAGCAGGGTTGCCAGAATAACCGGAATGGCAATGGAGGTATCCCTGTCAAAGGCTCCGTGGCGAATCCTCCAGTTTCTGGTGGTGTCGCAGGTTCCGATAAATTCTGTTGGATTCAGAAGGCGGATTTTCTCCAGATCTGCCAGTGCTCCGCCGGCTTTGGAATGCTCTGCGGAAAATGCTGTAAAATGTCTTGCCTGTACATTTTCATCTCCGAACTCTTCATTCTCCGGACTTTTAAGATCCAGTGCGTCAAATGCCGGCGTTGGTTTCATACGGGTAATCTTTTTCACATAAGCCTCAACATCCATACCGGTTGCATTCTCACCGGTGTAAGTAATGTAATCCTGATCCTGGATCTCACTTCCCGGAACTGCCAGGCCTTTCAGACGGTTCTGGGAATCAAGGGTTGCCTTCTCTTTTGCTGCAGCTGCCAGAACAAAACTCATCACATGATCCCGGAAAGAACCTTCGCCGTTTTTCTCCAGTGTAAGTATTTTTCCCTGGTCATCCATAAGCTCCAGGCTGTTTACATAATCCGGGAACTCTGCTTTTAATTCTTCGGACAGTTTTTTCTGCTCCTCATCAAGTTCCATGGCAACCGGAATCATCTTCGGGCCTTTGGGTCCCATCTCGAATCTCATCATATGGGCCACATGTTCTTTCTGGAAAAGCCACTCATAAGCTGCATCCGCATGTTCCAGATTATGGATCGGACAGTAACAGCTTGCCGCAAAAATATCATCTCTTTCATGGGCTGCACCGATTGCTTCCAGGTATGGCTCATATTCCTTCGCATTTCCGGTGGCTCCTGCCAGAGCAGAAAGTGCACCGCCTGCGGAAGTTCCGTTTGTAATGATCTTTTCCACATCACCTGGAACAAGTCCTGCATTATGTCTCATATACCGGATCGCTGCCTTCATATCCACGATCAGCGCAGGTGCACGTCCGGACAAAGTTTCTTCGTTTTCCCCACCTGCTTTTCCGGCTCCGCCTACAAAGAATTCTTTTGTATGCATGCCGGTATTACGGCCGCGGATACCTGCACACAGGATTACATATCCATGAAGCAGTCCCTCAAATGCTGTGTTTGGTTTATGACTGAACTTGTCCATTCCTACTTCCATAGCCGGACCTTCCATATATCCGCCCACTGTGTTCGGTGCAAAAACCGGCGCAGTTTTCAGATCGTATCCGTTGATCTTTTCTCCATGATAATATGCTTCCGGAACATAAATGTTCAGTTTCTGCACACTGCTTACCGGATCTGCACAGTAAACGATATTTTCAAATGCCCGGTAAGTAACTTTCCGGCCGTCAAGTTCGCAGGTTTTTACCTCATATTTTTCAGGATCAAATGTTAAGTCGTACATATGTGATTTCACCTCATAATTATTTTTCTTTGCTGTACTGGTCTGCGTATTTTTCCACATCAAGAAGCAATACCATGATCAAGATCACGACGCCAAGGATCGCCCCCATCCATGTATAGTCGAATTTTACTGCGCTGATAACTGCTGCAGTAGGCTCTGCTGTGGGATTATAGCCTACAGATGCAAGGATCCATCCGGTCAGTGCACTTCCGATTCCAATACCGATCTTGGAGCCGATAGACTGTGCAGAGGAGATCAGGCCTTCGGAACGGATTCCAAATTTCCAGTTTCCGTACTCTACCACATCCGGAACAAACGCAAATACTGCAGAAAGGATCGGGCCAACGCCAAGGGAACGGATCACAGTTCCCACAACGATCATTGTGGTGTTGCTGCCTGCCAGGCCTGTAATGGCAAATCCGATAATGATCAGCACTGCGCCCATCAGAAGATATGTTTTTTTATTCCACTTCTTTGCAACGACAGGCATCAGGAACAGGATAAAAATTCCCGGAAGCTGTCCTGCAGTCATCAGTACGGACATAAACATCGGTTTATTCAAAACCATATTGCAGTAATAGATCTGTGCACCGATGGCATTTGCATTCATAACCAGGGAAAATGCACCCAGAAGAAGCAGCAGCCAGAAATATTTATTCTTTAATGTTGCAGGGAGCTGTTTGCTCATCGGAACACTTGCACGCTCTTTTGCATCCTCTTCTGCTGTGATCTCTTTGTTCATCAGACCGGAGATCAGGATCAGGACACAGGCTGCAAGTCCCAGAACTACGCTGGATGTTTTCCATCCAAGATTCAGTACCAGCGGTGTGATCAGAGATCCTGCCAGAAGGCCAATGATATTGTTTCCAAGTGCGGAAAACGTAGCCAGCATGGTGGAATCATCTTTATCTCTTGTCATAAGAGGAAGAAGTGCTGTGTTGGAAATTCCGTAGATCGTATATACGATACAGTTCATAAAAATATAGGTAATGTAAGCATATACCAGTTTTCCATTTCCGCTGAGTCCCATAGGCACATTCATCAGAAGAACTATTCCCAGAAGTGTCAGCGGTGCGGAAGCGATCAGCCATGGTCTGGCTTTTCCAAGTTTTGTGGATGTTTTGTCCACGATACCGCCCATGATCAGATCCGTAACACCGTCAAAAATCCTGCACACCAGAAACATGGTTGCAATGGCACCTGCTCCGATCATTGCCGTGTCTGTGTAATAGTTAAGGAGAAATGCTGCTGCGATCTGATTGAATATGCAGCCTCCTCCTGTTCCAATACCATATGCCAGCTTGTTTTTCAGCGGCACTTTTTTTGTATTCTCCATATTTGCCTCCCAAAAATATGTATTTTTTTGATGCTTTTATTATATTTCGCCCTGCGTTGACAAACAATTCTGGTTCCGTTAGAATTAAGTCAACATCGGACTTAAAGGGGGAAAAGGGATGAATACTGAGAATCTGAAAGAGTTTATCGTGCTTGCGGAAACACGGAATTTCTGGGAGGCTTCCGACCGGCTGTATATGAACCAGTCCACCCTGTCCAAGCATATCAAAAACCTTGAAAATGAGCTTGGTGTTCCTCTTTTTACCCGCACCACCCGGAGAGTGGAACTTACCAGTTACGGACAGATTTTTCTTCCTTATGCAAAATCTGTTGTCCGTTCCGAATTCGAGGGAATCGCCGCGATCCAGCGGATGCTGAACATCGAAAACGGCCTGCTTACCATTGCCGCGATCCCTTCCATGCCCCAGTATCATATTACTCAGTTTCTTTCTGAATTCCAGAAATTATATCCGGAAACAACTGTACGGATCACGGAAGACGATCCTGTCCATCTGCTGGATTATCTGGAAACAGAAAAATGCGAGCTGGTCTTCACCCGTGAAGATAAGACTACCTTTGAAAAAAATTTCCTGAGCGACCGCCACATTGTCCGTATTCCCTATATCCGCGACAGGCTTGTAGCCCTTCTGCCCGTCTCTCATCCACTGGCTCTGGCAGAATCGGTCACACTTCAGCAACTGAAAAACGAGCGTTTTTGTCTCATTAAGGAAGGTTCTCTGATGTACCAGATTGCTATGGATGCATGTCAGAATGCCAATTTTGTTCCGGATATTATTTTTACAAGCCACCGGATCGATTCCATCCTGGATATGGTGACCAATCAGAACTGTGTGTCTCTTCTGATGGATGTCCATCTCCGGCTTCCTGAAAACGGGCCAAAGCAGACCTCTGCTCCCTGGTGTTTTGTTCCGGTCACACCGGAAATCTCTTCCCAGATATCTTTGTGCTACCGTTCGGACAAATCCCTCTCCAAAACGGCACAGCTGTTTGTGGATCTCTGTAATGAAAAACTTTTCCGGACAACATAAAGGAGACATGCACATTTCTGTAATGTCTCCTTTATGTTATAGTCGGTCTTTTTATTCAACCAAGCGGATATTCATAAGAGAGCGGAAAATCCTGCGTTTCTCCGGCTCGGAATCCGGGACTGCAAGATTGCTGTATTCTATGGAATCTTCTTTAAATTTTTCTACAAGGTAATCGAGACGTTGTTTCTGATCCATAAGATTCTCCCCTCCCATATCCAGAAGATCTCCACATCTCCCAGTTTTAGTCAAGTGGACAAAATATCCTCTTTCGTTCAAACGATACTTTTTATCAATACACTCTTATCATAGAGGATAAACCTTGCTTTAGGTCAAGATTTTTTCCCGGTTACGAAAAAAAGTCAATAAAATACGGCGTATATGCAAAACAGATCCGCATCTCACTTTACGCTCTGTTTCCTGTCACATACGCCGCATGATCCATTATTCAGAAAATGTATATCTTACCATATATCCTTTTCCATCACCAGTTACGATCACAACTCCTCCGTCGGGATTCTCAATCTTATCAATAATCGGAAATCTGCCTTTTTCTTTTACATAAGCTTCCGGGCTCTCGATCTTTGCTTCAACGATCTCCTGCTGAGAATGACGATCGCCGCCACAGGGATTAATGGTTTCAATAATGATCTCGTATTCTTTCATACCCTTCACCTCTTTCATTTAATGCAGTTTTCTGGTTTTTATATTTATATTTTATCGCAAAAATCCCGACTATGCAAAATATGTTCTGCACAGAATATCAGAAGATTTATTGGTATTTTTCACTATATTCAGGCTTCTTCCGCTTCCATTTCTTTCTGGATCTCATCCTCACTGTCAGCCATAGCCTGCAGTGTCATGGTGAGAAGTTTCGCAAGATCCCATCCAAGCTGATCTGCGCCTCGCTGGATCACTTCTCTGGAGCAGCCTGCGGCAAAGCCTTTGCTCTTATATTTCTTCTTTAAGGATTTCAGCTCCATATCTTTTGTGCTCTTGGAAGGACGCATCAGTGCTGCTGCCCAGATCAGACCTGTCAGCTCATCCGCTGCAAAGAGGACTTTTTCCATCTCATGCTCCGGTGCAGTTTCGATGGTAGCTCCACAGCCAACAGTGATTCCATATCCATGAGAAACTACTGCATGGATGATATCTTCTCCCACTCCTGCCTCACGAAGAAGCTCCGGTGCTTTCAGGCAGTGTTCCTCCGGATAAAGCTCGAAATCGATATCATGGAGAAGTCCTACGATTCCCCAATATTCAGCGTCATCACCATATCCCAGCTCTTTCGCATACCATTTCATTACTGCCTCAACAGTCAGTGCATGCTGGATATGAAACGGATCCTTGTTGTATTTTTTTAATAATGCAAATGCTTCGTCTCTTGCTATATGTTCCATTTTTCTGTCCTCGATTCTGTTGTACTATCTATCACATCTGGCCTGCTGTATCAGAAAGCCATGTGTTCTGGTGCAGCCCGATGCACATCTTATTCCACAAAATGAATTCTGCTCTCATCAAAACGGTCTTGCTGCTTCCTGCTCTCTGCCGGATATCCCAGGGCAAAAAGGGAAAATACTTCCACATTCTCAGGCAGTTTCAGAATGTCATGAACAAGATCCATGCGGTCCTGCATCGGTGCAATTCCGATCCACACACCGCCAAGTCCCAGTGCATCTGTCTCCAGCCAGATATTCTCTTGTGCGATGGACATATCGATCTGCGCCATATCCTGTACGACCAGACCTTCTTTCCGGTATACCGGAACGATCACAACAGGCGCACCGGCCGCACATTTGGAATAAGGTGTCGCTTTGGAAAGTTCCCGGATCTTCTCCTTATCTGTCACAACATAAAATTCCCATGGCTGCTGGTTGCATGCACTTGGAGCCTGCATGCCCGCTTTCAGGATCTGAAGGATCTTTTCTTTTTCTACTGGTTTGTCTTCATATTTTCGGATGCTTACCCTGTGAAAGATATTTTCCATGATATTTCCTCCTGACATTTACTCTCTGCTCATTTTAGCACAGTTTTTTGCTGACGGACAGACCACATTCCTGAAAACGTTTGCAAGAAACTCAGTATATTTCAGTATATTATTATTCACTCCGTGACCAGCCACTCCGATATCCCGTTAAAATGAACTCTGCATCTTATACTCGTTTCTTATTTCTCAGATACAGCATACAGCCCAGGCACAGCACCAGCTGCAAAATCGAAGAAAACGGCGTTGCCAGCCCGATGTCAAACAGTGTTGCCCCTGCCCTGCGGCTCATGAACCATGATACCGGAACTCTTACACAGAAAGCACCGATAATTCCCTGGATCATTACAAACTTTGTCACGCCGATTCCATTATAAAAACCAATATAGCAGAAGAAAATTGCTGTAAACAGACAGTCAATAGCATATGCTTTCAGATAATCTGCTGCCGCCTCAATAACCAGGGCATCAGATGAGAAAATTCCAGCAAGCACATTTCCGTGGAAAAATGACAGGAAAAACATTCCTACACCAATGGCAAAAGAAACCGCCACACCATAATGCAGAGCTTTTTTTGCCCGGTCCATGCGGCCTGCTCCATAATTCTGGGCCACAAAGGCAGACATGGACTGCATAAACGCAGATGAGATCAGCATGATAAAGGCACATACTTTTTCTGCAACACCAACACCTGCGGAAGCTGTCACTCCCATGGAATTTACAATGGCCAGGATGATCAGAAAGGAAATACTTACCAGAAGATCCTGCAAGGCAATCGGTGCTCCAAGTCCCACCATTTTCCGAAGTGTTCGCCCGTGGACCCCGATATCTGTTTTTCGCATTTCAAAAGGCAGCTCTTTTTTGCGGATAACGCCAAAGGAAACGATCACACTGATGACCTGTGCAAATACTGTCGCAAAAGCTGCTCCTGCAGTTCCCATCTTAAATCCGGCACAGAGGATAAGATCTCCTGCAATATTAAATACACAGGCAATGGCAACTGTGAAAAGCGGTGTCCTGGAATCTCCGATTCCCCTGAAAATACAGCCGATCAGGTTGTACGCCACGATCACCAGCATACCTCCGCCGCAGATCCGCACGTAAGCCACTGTTTTGTCAAAAGCTTCCTCCGGTGCATTCATGATGCTGCTGACCTGCGGTGCAAAGATCACAAGCACGGTAGTCATAATAAGAGCAATTACTGTAAACATCACAATGGCAGTTCCAACTGTCCGGCCTCCCTGTTTCCGCTCCCCGCAGCCGATCTGCTGTCCCAGGAGCACTGTCGTTCCCATGGCAAAACTGCTCACAAGATTGGTAAGCGTCATCATGATCTGTGATCCTGTGGAAACTGCGGAAACATCTGCTGAAGAAGCAAATTTCCCCACGATCAGAAGATCCACCGCGCCGTACATCGCCTGCAGAAAAAGTGCCAGCAGAACCGGCAGCGCAAACAGGATCAGCGGCTTCAGGATCTTGCCTTGCGTAAATGTGTTATTTTTTTCCATTTTCATCCCCCTTGTCTTTATGTAAATCGTTTCACGATTTCGATAAAGCGGATATTCGCAATCCGCATTCGCTACTTGCTCATGAATGTAATCGTTTCACGATTTCATTCAAAAAAAGCCAGATAAGCAACAGGCATCTCAGCCTGTCATCTTATCCAGCCATTGTTTCTATCGAACAATCAACCCTCCGATGAACATCCACAGTATACTATATTCATTTTTTTGCGTCAACCTTGATTTTATGTGATTCTGCCAGCTACATCCCCACAAAAAAATCATTGGTATCTGCGTGCAATTATTTCCATAACTCTTTTGAAAATACTCCCAGCACATTTTCAATATAATCTGCCATCTCTCTTGCCATTTCATACTGTTCCGGAATACGGGGATGGCCTGGTGTTGCCGTACCATTTCTGCTGAACAGAAAATGTGAGATTTTTTCATCTTTCATGGAATTTACAATCTGCTCAATGGCATCGTCCCAGCTCTTATCATGCTGCAGAATCGTTGTGCAGCAAATGATCCATGCTTCCGGATAAACGCTGCGGATTTTTTTCAGGAAGTCTTTATAGTGGCTGCGCCATTTATCAGCCATCTCACAATAATATGGATAATCCGAATCACAATCATTTTGTGCTTTCTTTTCAGACTCTTCTTTCATATAATCATCCGGGTAATTGTCATTCTGTCCGAGTGCCACGATCACTACCTGCGGTACATATCTGGAAAAATCCCATTTCGTCATTTTCCCAAGCACGGTGTTGTAATGGATCTTATCCCATGCAGTCTCCATTCCAGTCTGCTCTGGCCTGTGGAACCAGCCCTGACCATCCATCAGCGCAATGCCGCCCTGAGCAATGTCATGAAGCTGAGCCCCCAGCATTCTCGCTGTCAGCCACGGGAATGAATACCAGCAGTTGGAAAAACCGCCTTCATGCTCCGGATCTGTTTTTCCCGTATCATCAATGGCTTCCACTGATTCTCCTGCTGAAACGGAATCCCCATAAACTTCGATCCTTCGCCCGGAAAGCGGCGGCAGATCAATCAGCTTCTCACCATCGCCAATCTCAAATCCAAGAATCTTCATCTCATGACAGCCATCCTGCCTTTTAAAAAACAGCACATGATGCACCCCGGATTCATTCTCCGGTACTTTCACCTCAATAACTGTTTCGCCGGATTTTTTCAGATAAAATGCACTCTGCACCTGATCCAGAATACAGCCCAGATAGCTCTGCCAGTACTCATTAAAATTCTCCACATAAATCTTCAGCACATTCCCGGTAAATCCAAACTCAGCCGAAGTCCCCGGAAACACCCACACCGGCTCCGTCTCCACACTCCAGTCAATCCTGCCCGTATATCGTATTCTCTCATCATTCGCATAAATCCACATATATGTCCCCTTACTTAACTTCTTTTATTTATATCTACCTGCACAATTACAGATCATACTCACTATACAGTCTCTGACGCCATTTTACATCCGTCACCACACGCTGCACCTCATTCGAACGTCCATCCAGCAACAAACGATTGATCAGTGCACTCAATCTCGCTTCACCCTCGGCTTTTCCCTCGGCTTTTCCAATAGCCATTCCTTCCTCACGAAGCCTCTCAGATTCCAACTGCAAAACCTTTCCACCCATAATCTCTACGACTCCTTTCCGAATCTTCTCTTTATTCCTGAAAATATAATCCGATATCCTGATAATTAGTTTATTCAGATCTGTATATAATTCTGATCTTCCAGAAAGCGAAATTTCTCTCTCCAGTTTATTTCGGATATCTTCATATTCATTTAATAATCCCTGAAATTTTTCTGGATCTTTCTCTATTGTATCCGCAGTCTTCTCATATCTCATAACATAAAATGGAAGTAGCATTAAAAGTTTTTTCTCAAAAATACTATCTTTTGTATAACGTTCCATTTTCACTGTCGGAATCCGGTACTCACACACCTTACTATCTGGAAGAAGCAAATTCACCTCCAAAAAATCCGGTGTCTTTCTTCCACTTCTCAAATATAGCACACAAGATCTTGGAAACTCTACATAATATTTCCCGTCAATTTTTTTCCTGTGTTCCAATGCAATAGCAAAATCATATTCTATCATTCTGACTGCCATTGTCGTATCATCCAGGCTCTGACACTCAATGTGATACAATTTATCACCAATTCTTAAACAGGAATCTGTAATAATCTCCCCATCCTCCAACTGATGTTCATTATGAAGCTGCACGATCTTAATATTCTCCGGATACGCCGTATGAAACACCTCATTAATAAGCGGAATAACCAGATAAGTCATTTTCTCCACCATTGTCCGGAATACATCATCAAATATAGTATTATTGTTCATTAACACTCCCACTGGTATATACAAATTATACCACACTACAAAAACATAAAAACCCTGTAAAACAGATTTTCACAGACTCTACAGTAACTCAAAATGGAAATCGCTCCAGAACATGAAGCTCCAAGAATGTCCATACAGACAAAGATCTTATAAGATAAAATAACCATACCACAAACTAAAGAAAAAATCATTCAAAATCCATCCAAAAATTACTCCACAATTCGACAGCCTTGCCGGAAAGAATGCTCACTCTACAACGTCTATTCTTGCAAACTCCCCCGGTTTATCTTAAAATAAAAACAAAAACCCAAAAGGAGGTCAAAAAATGTACACCATCGGCCAAGTATCCGAAATGTTCCAGCTTCCAGTCTCCACCCTGCGCTATTATGATAAAGAAGGTCTTTTTCCAAATCTGAAACGTGAATCCGGCATCCGGAAATTTAATGATCATGAGCTGGAGGCTCTCCGCATGATCGAATGTCTTAAGGCATCCGGACTGGAGATCAAGGATATTAAGCAGTTCTTTGAATGGTGCAGTCAGGGAAGCAGCACATACAAAAACCGAAAAGAGCTTTTTGAGACAAGAAAAAAAGCCGTAGAACAGGAAATCCTACGACTTAATAAAACCCTGGATATGTTGAAATATAAATGCTGGTATTATGACCAGGCCATGAAAGAAGGAAACGAAGATCATATCCGCCAGATGCTCCCGGATAAACTCCCGAAAGACATCCAGCAGTTATATGATAACGGACACAAATAAATGTATATCCGCAAACTTTCCTCTCCGGTTCCGTTCCATCCGCGCCTTTCTGGCAGCGCACAAAAGCAGATCTTTCCAATCAACTGCATCATAACTATGCCTACGGAACTCTATGCTGCTACCATGTCCGCCGCATATAAAGAATTCCCGTAATATCTGCCATCACCCAACCAATAGGAATCGCTACCCAGATTCCTACCTCGCCGATCAGTGCGGAAAGAACATAGGCCAGCAGAACACGAAGTCCCAGGGAGATCACAGTGAGCACAACGGACATCTCTGCCCGCTTGATCGCCCGGTAATAACCATACAGCAGGAACAGACATCCAATACCAAGATAAAACGAACCCTCGATCCGCAGATACTTCACACCAGCCGCGATCACAGCAGCTTCTTTTGCACTGACAAAGATCTTCATCAGCGGCGCAGCGAACAGGCATACAAGCACTGAGATCAAAACACTGAACCCAATACTCATGGCAAAAGCCACCCGGGTTCCTTTGCGGATACGATCTTTATTGCCGGCTCCATAATTCTGCGCCACAAAAGTGGAAAACGCATTTCCGAAATCCTGCACAGGCAGATACGCAAACGTGTCGATCTTCACAGCTGCCGCAAAAGCCGCCATCACAGTGGCTCCGAAACTGTTCACCAGTCCCTGCACCATAAGAATCCCGAAATTCATCACAGACTGCTGCAGACAGGTCAGAGAAGAAAGATTCACGATCTCACCAAGGATCCCCCTGTCAAAACGCAGCTCCTCTCTTCCAGGAAGAAGTTCTCTGCAGGAATGCAGTACATAAATGGTAATTCCGATTCCAGACACATACTGGGCGATCACTGTAGCAACAGCTGCTCCGGCAATCCCCCAGGGCAGAACAGCTACAAAGAGAAGATCCAGTCCAATATTCAGGACAGCAGAAACTGCCAGAAAAACAAGGGGAACTGAAGAATTACCAAGTGCCCTTAAAAGACAGGAAAAAAAGTTATAAAGTGACGTTGCCACAAGCCCTGAAAAAATAACAAGCAGATATGTTTTCATCCCGTCATACACATCTTCCGGCACACGGAGAAACCATAAAATCGGGTCCGTAAAAAGGTACACTGCCACATTTAATATCACAGTAATTCCCATGATCAGTCCAAAAGCATGGACAATGGACAGCCGCAGTTCCCGGTCGCTTCCTTTTCCCTTGTAAATAGAAAAAAGAGCTCCTGATCCCATACTCAATCCCAGAAAAATAGACGTGAGAAACGTCATCAAAGTATAGGCAGAGCCAACTGCTGCCAGCGCATTTTTTCCAAGCACACGGCCTACGATCAGCGTATCTGCAATATTATAAAACTGCTGCAGAAGATTCCCCACGATCATAGGCAACGCAAACAGGATCAGGCATTTCGAGATCCTGCCTTTTGTCAGATCGTAATACATTATCTTTCACTCCATCATCCTCATACGCCAAAAATCAGGCCACGATTTCCAGCATACAAAAAATGCCATAGAAACCGAAACCTGATCTTCTTCGTATTTATAATCACATGAACACCGTGGATCAAATATCAATCCCGATATTTTATACATGATCTATGATAAATCTTCCAGAGTGATTATGCAACCTTCTTTCTCCAACATGCCTGAGAGATTTTTTTCCGGAAAATATCTTTCCGCCTGCTGTCACTCCCAGCACGATCACCGACAGATACAGCACCACCTGGATCCCGCTGATATGTCCTGTAAAATTCATATACGGATTGTACCAGTCCAGAATGCCTGCTGTTATGGAAACCAGACTGCATACCACACAGACATGCAGGAGAATTTTTCTGATTGTACTTAATATCTTCATAACAATCCCTCCGTAATAAAAATTCCATCTTCGATCTCATGCTCCGGCTTGTAAGGATTGTTGATCACTTTTCCTTCCATTTCCATGAAGGAGCAGTGGCCTCCGTCAAGATTATAGGCCGCCCTGCATCCAAGATCTTCGAACACTTTTGCCATCTCATCCAGAAACATTCCTCTGGATATTTTCTGGCGTCCGTCTACAAGAAGAAGGCAGTAATGCCCTGGTTCAAAATATCCGATGGCTGTCCTTGGATGGGAACGGCGGATGTAGCTCCATGTCCAGAATTTATCGTTTGCTTTTCCATTGGCATCCAGAAGACTTGGCCCGAAGATCCAGCTCTGATAAGTGCCTCTTCCGATCAGTTTCTGTTCATCCACCTGCCCCGGCTGATAAATATCCATGGTACCGTCCCAGTTCAGGACACATGTTTCTTCACCGGACTGCTGGCTTCTGTAGATCACTCCGTTCCGGATGATCGTTCCGTTATCTTTGTGACGGTTGTTGCTGTAGGAATCACCGTTTACAGAGAGAATGGATTTCATTCTTGCTGACATGTCCGTAAGTTTTTCCGTATATCCGATCCCGTAAGTGTCCTGGGCAAAAGCTGTCTGGAAACAGGTGATATCTCCGATGTAGATGTCTGCCAGCGTATAGGATATTTTGCTACCATATTTCGCATAATTGCCGCCATGAGTATTGTCAACCATCCCAGAGTCATACTGATGATGGGAAATCTGAATGGATAAATCAGGGCTTGTGTAAGAGGTATCCGTGGAAACAACTTTGTCTGTAAATTTATCTGCAAATTTCTGATGCCAGTCCTGAGTACTTAAAACCTTTCTTGTCTGTACAAGTTGTGATCCGTCTGCACCAGGATTCTGTCCGCCTGCACTGCCGGAACCTTTGGAATCATTCCCTGCTATTCCATCCGCAGTTCCCGTCTGTACCGTACTCACCGCCTTAACACCCTTCTGGGGAATCTTATAATTAATGATCCATACCCCCAGAAGGATCAGAGCGGCCGCCGCCACATCTGCCACGATCCATAAAAACCGTTTCACCATGTTCCACTCTGCCTTCCTGCAATCAGCTTTTTTCCGGCATCATGGGGAAAGATCAGGAAATTCTGCACAGCCCAGCTGATGAGAAACAGCGTACATTCCGTCAGGATCTTCGCCGGATATACAGGCATCTTAAGGATCTGGGTCAGCGCTTCCAGTACAATATTATTCAGGACCAGGATAAAGGCCGCCAATTCAAAATACTGCACCGCTGTTCCAATCTTTTTTTCTTTATGAAATACAAAATAGCAGTTCATGCAGTAATTATAAAAAGCACTGACCAATCTTGCCAGGATATTGGCCCCCAGCACAAACATGGCTGTATGCGGCAGGCATATCATAAAAAACGCGAACAACAGATAATCCAGTACAAAACTTGAAAAAGATGAAAGTGTAAATTTCAGAAGATCCTTATAGATCCGGATGGAATCCCACACTGCCCGGAAATGGGAAGTGGAATTTTCTTTGTCCTGATAGATCGTGTTAATCGGAACTTCTTCAATCGCAATTCCCTGCTTTGCCAGAAACATCAGCACATTCATCTCATATTCATATCGCTCTCCTTCTACTTTGAGGAGCTTTTTTACCAGATCTGAAGTAAAAACCCGCATTCCTGTCTGTGTATCAGAAACCTGAACTCCGCTTAACAGGTGGAAAACTTTTCTGGTGATCTCATTTCCCAGTCTGGAACGCAGCGGCATATCTTTGCCAACCTGACGCACCCCCAGGATCATAAGCTGTTCACTGTTTTCCCCATGGATAAAAAGCTTCATCAGATCCTCCGGGAGATGCTGCCCGTCACAGTCCATAACACCGATCAAAGTGCTGCCCCATATTTCCCGGTTTACATAATTCAATCCTGTTTTGATGGCAGCTCCTTTTCCCCGGTTCTCCTCATGACGGAGAAGAATGCAGATATCACTGATCTGGTTAAAAATATCAAAATAATCTTCTCCGCTTCCATCGTCTACCACAACGATCCGAAAACCGTATGTCCAAAGCTTATCTGTGATCTCGATCAGCTTTTTATCCGGTTTGTACGTCGGTATGATCACAACTGACATGTTTTTATCACCTCTTTTTCTATTGCATTTCCATGAATTGCTGTGCCAGACCGGTACTCCTTTTTATCACTTAATTCTTTATCTTCTTTCCTTCATCATCTGCATTCCAAGTACAAGTGCAAGTCCTATCAGTGCGGCCAGGATCTGGAAATTCCCGATACCCATAGCAGGCTGGGGAACTTTGAGAGTAGTCGGTCCCTGCATGATCGCATAGAAAGAACCGATCATCATTCCAAGGATCGCATATACTGACTGTGTCCGGAAATTTTTCAGGCAGATCTGAATTCCTTTTACAACAGTAGCTGCACCTGTCAGCACTCCAAGTCCGAAGAATACCAGCAGCGGCAGATAAGAAAGATTCAGTCCGAGAAGTCCTCTCACAGCTGTGATCACCGGAATATATGCGCCGAAGATCAGAAGCAGTGTGGAACCGGAAATTCCCGGAAGAAACATAGCTGAAATAGCAACCATTCCGATAAAAAACAGCCGGATTCCTGTTCCGATGCTAAACTGTCCCAGATCCATGGAAGATGCACCGGTTTTTCCATTGAGCCATGTGATTCCTGCAACGATCAGGATTCCCGCGATACAAAAACCGACACCTTTTACAAAGTTTGCAGAACCCTGGAAGCTGTCTTTTTCTTCCCTGATGATCAGCGGAATAGAACCTGCAATGAATCCAATAAACAGAGAACTTACTGTGTAGATATGGCTTTCAAAAAGTGAAGATAAAAGAAGCACAGCCAGCACCACGCCTGTAACCCAGCCAACTCCAAGTTTCGCCAGATATCCAAAAGCCTGCTTCTTTTTTTCCATTTTTCCAAACACAAAATCATCAATAGCTCCGATAAATCTGTCATAAAATCCCAGAATAAACGCTACCGTTCCTCCTGATACTCCTGGCACGCTGTCCGCAAGTGCCATACAGAATCCATTCATTCCTTCCCTTAACATATAAAAAAACCTCCTGTCTGTTTTCTGAGATTATCATAATCATCAGTCTTAAACAGACAGAAGGTATCTTTCTAAACAATATCTAAACTCTTATCAGACCAGGCGTACAGCTCTGCATCAGACTTATCAAGCGGACATTCGCAATCCGCATTCGCTACGCAGCTCTACACCGAATAACTGCTTCGCAGTTTGATTCGGTTAAAATCTGCCGTATTACAGAACCGCCATCATAATGGTTCCCGCCAGGATACACAACAGACCAAGTGCAGCCTTCTTCGTCAGCTTCTCCTTAAATACCACCCAGGAAAAAGCGATCGTAACAAGGATACTCAGCTTGTCGATGGGCACAACCACGCTTGCCGGGCCGTCCTGCAGCGCACGGTAATAGCACAGCCAGGATGCTCCTGTTGCAAGTCCTGACAAGGCGATAAAAACGAACTCTTTTTTCTCGATTCCATGAAGTTCTTTCTGTTTTCCCTTGAGAAAAACCATCAGCCAGGCCATCACAATGACTACCGTAGTACGGATAGCTGTTCCCAGATTGGAGTCGATCCCTGAAATTCCGATTTTTCCAAGAATCGCAGTCAGGCTGGCAAAAACTGCGGAAAGCACAGCATAAAACAGCCATTCTTTTCCGTTATTCTGCTTCGCATCACCTGCATCTTCCTTACGCGTGATCATCAGCATCGTTCCCACTCCGATAAGTACCACACAGACACCTTTCACCGGTGTCAGTCTTTCATGCAGAAAGATCAGTGCAAGAAGGATCGTAAGGATCGTGCTGGATTTGTCGATCGGCACAACTTTGTTGATATCGCCTTTCTGCAGCGCATGGAAATAGCACAGCCAGGACGCTCCTGTTGCAAGTCCTGACAGAACCAGGAACAGCAGTGTTTTTCCATCTACCTCAGTGATCCCGGACCAGGTTCCTGTAACAAAAACCATCAGCCAGGAAAACAAAAGCACCACCACTGTACGGATGGCTGTCGCCACATCTGAATCCGTTTTTCTGATCCCGCATTTCGCAAGGATCGCCGTGATTCCTGCAAAAAACGAAGAACCAACTGCAAAAAGTACCCACATTTTCCCCATCTCCCTCGTATGTTTTTATTTATTTAAGCGGTACCCCGCTCCCCATACTGTTTCCAAGATCTTCGGATTCTTGGGATCATCCTCGATCTTTTCCCGGATCCGGTTGACGTGCACCATTACTGTGGCACTGTCACCCACATAATCATATCCCCATATTTTTTCAAAAAGCTTATCCTTCGAAAAAACAATATTCGGGTTCATTGCAAGAAATTTCAAAAGCTCAAATTCCCGGTTTGGAAAACGGATCTCCTGATCTCCTTTAAAAACTTTCCAGCTGTTTACCTGAATGCGAAGATCCTGGATGCAGATCTCCTCGGAAGCATCTGGCTCTTTTCTGGCAAACTTCTCTGCCATGCGCTCATACTGCCGCAGATTGGCATTGACCCTTGCCACCAGCTCTGCGGGATCAAATGGCTTGGAAATATAGTCATCTGCCCCCAGGCCAAGACCTCGCACCTTGTCTACCGATTCTGTGCGAGCCGTCACCATGAGAATCGGGATATCGATCTTATCACGCAGCTCCCTGCACACCTGATAGCCGCTTTTTCCAGGAAGCATCAGATCCAGAAGGATCAGATCAAAATGTTCTGACTTTGCGATCTGCACAGCATTCATTCCATCCTCCAGAACCCTGGTCTCAAAGCCGGATGCCGCAAGATAAGCTTCTTCAATCATGCTGATATCCGGATCATCTTCTATAATAAGGATTTTTTTACTGTCCGCCATCTTTCTCTCCCTTCTGCTCTGCCATGGAAACTCCTGCTGCCGGAAGCTCCATCCATATAACAAAACCGTCCGCATTTTCGCCGCGGACTTTTCCGCCCATAGCTTCTATGAGATATTTTACAATATAAAGTCCAAGACCGTTGCCTTCTTTTTTGTTTCTGGATTCGTCGCCTCTGTAAAATTCATCAAATACATAAGGCAACTTCTCCTTTGGCACTCCCTCTCCGTTGTCGCAGAAACAGATTCCCACTCCATCCGGCGTTCTCTTCAGTGAGATCACCATTTTCAGAAGGTCACATCCTGCATACTTCCGGCTGTTCTCCAGAAGATTGTCAAAAATTCTCTGCAGCTGCTCCGGATCTGCACATACATCCACAGAAATCTCTTTTATATCAGCCTGAAGCTGCTCTGTTTTCTGATCCAGAAGATTCTGTTTTCCAGTTACATAATTCCGGATAAAATCTGAAATCTCTATTTTCTTAAGGGACAGCGGCATATTTCCGGTCTCGATCTTTGAAACATAAAACAGCTGGTTCAGAAGTCCGTCCATGTCGCCAGTCCTCCGGTATGCTGTTTCCAGAAATTTCTTCTGCATCTCCGGTGTTGCGGCAATGCCGTCCATCAGACCTTTGATCGTTCCGCGGATGGCTGTGAGAGGAGTTCTCAGATCGTGGGATATTCCCGCGATCATATCTGTTCGTGCCTTCTCATACTTCCGGTTCTTTTCCTGCTCTTTCAGGATATGCTCCTGCATGTGGTTAAATGTGATGCATACATCCTCAAACTCCGCGTCTCCCACATAACGGATTTCTGTACTTAGATCATTATTCCGGATCCGCTCCGCCCCTTCTTCCAGAAGCTCCAGCGGCTCCATAATGTGTTTTGCCAGATTTTTTGTAAAAATCCTGCTCATCAGTACAAGTGCGATAATGCAGATGATCCCATCTGCCCCAAATAAAAAGATAAACTCATTTCTGTGAATTGTCCAGCTTTCCAGAAAATCATCCAGCCCGTTGAAGATTTCCTGGTCATCCTGATGTTCCAGATCCACCTTGTCTGTATCTCCTGCGCTGCTGTTTTCTGCAAACAGATCTTCAATGGATGTACGGAAATCTTTTTCAATAGATTCCCCGTAGATCTTCACCACTGCCAGATTGATGACAAGAAATATCAAAAGTGTTGTTAAAACCATCAGTGCATTAGATATGAAAATTCTTCTTTTTACAGTTCCCTTTTCCATGTTTGCCCTCCTGCAGACATTATTCTTCACTATCTTTATACACCTGCTCTTTAAACACTGGATTGGATAAAGTTAAACAATTTCTAAACAATTTCTGCCGGTCCTCTTTTACATATATCATACCATAAACTGCCGGTTATGACTATTTTTCCAAAATTTTCCGCAAATTCATTGACACTGTTTCTCGTTGCGTTATAATGTTAGCTGCAACTAATTTAATTGTAGTTAAGCGGATCACATCATCCGCATTCGCTACTTGCTCATACGGAGGAAATATGCCACTTAATTTAGCTGAGATTAATACCGACTACATCATCCAGAAGATCTGCGGCAGTGAAGCAGAGCGCCATCATCTGGAAGCACTTGGTTTTATAGAAGGAGAAACGGTACGGATCGTATCCATTCTTTTTGGCTCTTATATTGTCCGCGTCAAAGATAGCAAGATCGGAGTCAATCAGGATTTTGCAAAAATGATCATCGTGCAGGCCTGAAAAACATCTCTGAAAAAGATTTATGAAACGAATTATTTTAGGAAACAAGGAGACTTATTTTATTTATGAAAAAAGAAAAAAGCGTACTTCATCTATGCGAAGGCATCCTGCTTGCGCTTGTGATACTGCTGGTCATCGATCTGTATCTACTGAAATTTCTTCAGGATCCAGACAATTCGTATTACTCTATGCTCCGGCTTATGGAGGCTGCACTTGCCCTGCTTGTGCTGACCCTGGCTCTTTCCCTAATCCAGCGGGAACTTCTCTCCCGCCTTATTGTAAAGGCTTTCCGGGATATCACAGGAGTTCATAATAAGACCTCTCTGGAAAAACTGGTTCAGGAATTAAGCAGCCGCCCAAGTACTTTTGGCATCGGCGTAATGATGTTTGACCTGAACAATCTGAAATATGTCAACGATACTTTTGGCCATGAAAAAGGCGATGAATTTATCCAGGCTTTTTCCTACTGCCTGACCCGTATTCTGGATTCCAACAGTTTTCTGGCCCGCTACGGCGGTGATGAATTCATCATTATCCAGCAGAACACAACCCTTTCAGAACTTCAGCACATGGTTCAGAAACTGGATACTCTTGTGCAGGAGTACAATACCAGGACCACACTTCCTTTAAGCTATGCCATCGGATACGAAGTCAGCTTCCAGAACCATTATTTTATGATGGAAGACCTGATCAATGCAGCTGACAAAAAAATGTACCAGGATAAAGCAAGCAAAAAAGCTGCCGCGATCAAAAAGCTTTCTACAGAAGCTCATCCCGGCAATGCCGTGATCTCTGCCACGTCCTCAGAGGCTCTTTCCGAAAAGATACGGCAGATCCAGAAATGTACCGGAGATACCCATTCCCTTGCCCTGATCTCCACAGATATCAAAAATTTTCATTATATCAATGATAAATATGGATATTCCCTTGGAAATGAGATCCTGAATATTGTGTACGAAGAGCTTGCAGGTGCATCTTTCACTGTATTTACTACCCGGATCTTTTCTGATGTGTTTGTTACCCTTGCAGATACCACGGATCTTACAAACGAAACTCTTCTGGCCCAGATCAGATCTCTGGATCAGCGGATCAGCAAAAGAATGCTAAATACTTATCATGTGAACTTTTTCCGCACAAGTTCCGGTATCTGCTTTATCCCAGATGCCGATGCTTCCCCGGAGAATATTCTTTCCTGTGCAAATGTGGCGAGACGTCTTTCCAAAAAAACGATCTCTCCCTGCTGCATCTACTCCGATGAGATCGACCACCAGGAAAAAATGCACGCTGAGATCCTTCATTCTTTCCATCAGGCATTAAAGAATGAAGAGTTCCAGATTTATTTTCAGCCAAAAGTAACTCCAAAAGATGGCCGGATCTCCAGCGCGGAGATTCTGGTCCGCTGGATCCGCGATGGAAAAATGCTCTGGTCCCCGGCTGTGTACATTCCTCTTTTTGAACAGAACGGTTTTGTGATCAGCCTGGATTATTATGTTTATGAAAAGACCTTCCAGTGGCTTCAGGAATTTTCCAGCTATCTTTCGGAGAATTTCCGGCTTTCCCTGAATGTGTCGCCGCTGCATTTCGAAGAACCTGATGTTTTTGTAAAAAAGATCTGCGAGCTGATCCGGACTTATCAGGTAAATACCTCGCAGCTCACTTTTGAGATCACAGAGTCCATTTACGTTGACAATACAGAAGCTGTCAACCAGGTGATCCGCTGCCTGAAACAGCAGAATATCCAGATTTCCATGGATGATTTCGGTTCCGGTTATTCTTCTTTAAATACACTGAAAGATCTGCTGTTTAATGAAGTAAAGATCGACAGAGAATTTCTGGGCGATTCCCTTACGGAAAACGCCCAGATCGTTCTTGAAGAAGTGTTCCATATGCTGAAGCGTATGGGAAAAACTATTGTATGTGAAGGTGTTGAAACAGAGGAGATCGCTGAATTTCTGAAAGCGGAAGGATGCGATGAGATCCAGGGCTTCCTCTATTACCGGCCTATGTGTCAGGAAGAGTTCCTGAAACTGCTGAATATTCCTATTTCTCCTGCACGTTAATAATAACCTTCATTGTTGTCTCACGGTTGTCATCAATATATTGATAAGCCTTGAGGTAATCCTTAAATGCAAATGTCTTGGAAATCAGCGGTCTTAAATGGACTTTTCCTGCATTTACAAGCTCAATAGCATCTACATAATCATCATGGCAGTACATCATAGTACTCTTGATATCCAGCTCATGGTCATTGGCAACTGCCATCATAGCTGCATTGGCATCATTCTCAAAATAGACCAGGCAGGAAAAAGCCTGCTCCAGAAAACTCAAGCTGTAATTCTCGATCTGCAGAGCATGAGATTTCACAACAAGATGCTGTTCCTGGCTGATGATACCTGGAATGGTTATCCCGATTCCAAAAAGCTTCTCTGGTTCTTCCATATCTTCCAGAATTTTTTTGCCAGAGAAGCAAGTTCCACGCAGTAGGATGTCTCCTGTGAAAATTTCATTCTCACACAATCCGTCTTCTCAATCTCTGACCGCATGTTTATCAACGTCATCCCTACATGATTGGCAGTGATCCGGATTCCCATTGCATAACGGCAGCCAGGATTGATCCCGATACTCTTGGCTTTCCTGCCGCCTGTAGATGCATACTCGCCAGTCTCCAGGAGCACGCCGCTTCCCAGCAGTTCGTTCACATTGGAAAGCACGGTGGGCATACTCATATTCAGGTTCTTGGAGATCTCCACCTTTGAGGTGTTCTCATTATTCATCTCATAACTGACGATCCTGGATCTTGTATTATTTTTTTCTCTGCTTTTGATGCCATATCAAACCTCTTTTATAAACTGTTTTATAAAAGAATGATGCTTTCTGCGCGTCCGGGTGGTTCAGGGTACGGATTGCTTTTGCAGCTTGAATTCCGTCCATTACCGGCATCATCACATCCATAAGTATCACTGCGAATTCGCCTTTGGCAGATGCCTGGAATTTTTCTATGGCTTCTTTTCCGTTCCATGCTTTCTCAACAGCTGCTCCATGTTCTGTAAGGTAAAATTCTGCAATCTCCATATTGATCTCGTTATCCTCAACCAGGAGGACTTTTTCCCCGGAAAGTTCCTTTCCTTCCGGAAGAAGATCTTTTTTCAGGATCTGGTGCTTCTCCTTGTCGATCAGGAAAGGCAGGCGGAACGTAAAAGTCGTTCCAACGCCAAGAGTACTCTCCACCTCAACGCTTCCCTGCATCTGATAAAATGTCCGAAACCCATTCTCGTCCAGATGCCTTCCCTGGAGAAAATCCCGGAACAGGCTCTGAGCTACTGTTCCCTGCTGTCTCCCGGAATCATGGCCCGCCACAAGACAGAGAGCCTGCTTCAGGATCTGTGTTTCTTTTGGATATATACGAAAAATAATTGTCTGATATAATCAAAGTATAGTTAAAATATACAAAAAAATCAAGAAGGAGGTGTTTATTGTTATGGAAGATAGAAAGAATTTTGTTACTGTTCACTGGTAATGTTCCGCGAGGTGTTTTTTGTGAGCGAAGATCACAGAAAACCCGAGAATTGCGGTGCGAAGCGTGTTGCTGGTCACGGAGTGAACAGTAACAGAATTTTGATGCAAGTTCCTCATGGTTTGCTACAAATGTCCGCGCAGCCGAAAAAGATGCTCCTGCTGCCGAAAAATTTACCAAACGTATCCAACTGGTAGAAGATGCCACCGCTTTAAAAGAACCGGAACGTATCCCGATGTGCCCGATGTTTGGTGCTCTTCCTTACAATCTGGAAGGCTCCTCTTATAAGGATGCCATGTATGATTTTCCTGCCGCATCAGAAGCTCTGGTGAAATTCTATCAGGAATTCCAGCCGGATGCAGCCACACATACAGGCTTTACCAGCGGAAAAGCCAATGAACTTGCCAAATCTACCATGATCGACTGGCCTGGACGCCCTGGCACCAGTGTTCCTGATTTTTCCACTCATCAGGTTATTGAAAATGATATATGGACGACAGCGAATATCCGGAACTACTGAAGGATTTCACAGGTTTTATGCTCCGCAAATATATCCCGAGAGCTTTTCCTGCACTGAAAGGACTTGCTGATATCCGTTTTGTTCCATCTATCATCTTAAATACCACGCCACTGGCTTCCCTTTATTCCAGACAGGCACAGGAAGCTTTTTCCCTGCTTGCAAAGATCGGCGAGGAGGATGCAAAAGCAGCTGACGCTTCCAACGCAGTTTCCAACCGCCTGGCTGATATCCAGATCGAATCCTGGCAGTATTTCCGTGTTGCTCCCCTCCCTGTAAAGCGTGTATTTTTCCCGCTGCACAAAGGTATGGATGGTTTCATGAGTCCGAAACAGTATAAGAAAATCTACTGGAAACCGCTTAAGAAATGTATGCTTGCTCTGATCGATATGGGGGTTACTCCTTATATTTACACAGAGGGACGCTACAATACCCGTCTGGAGCAGCTGGCAGATGTGCCGAAGGGCAAGGTTATCTATCATTTTGAGACCGCAGATATGGCTCGCGCCAAAAAGATCCTCGGCGGTACTGCTGCAATTTCCGGTAATCTCCCTATCTATATTCTGGAGCATGGCACAAAACAGCAGGTTATTGATGAGACAAAGAAACTGCTCGACATCTGTGCTCCTGGCGGAGGATATATTTTTGATACCAATGCCTGCATTGATAATGCAAAACGTGAAAATCTGGAAGCAATGTTTGAGACTTTGTATACATATGGACATAAATAAAGGAGGCGTTTTTTATGCTTACAATTCGTGAAAATTTTATGGAAACCATCAAAGGCGGTCATCCGGACCGTTTTGTGAAACAGTATGAATATCAGGAATGGATCAATGATCCTCTGTTCCCAATCTACTTCGGAAATATCATTCCCGGCGGTGAATGGGTCAATGGATGGGGCGTGAAGAATAAATTCCCGTCTGGTGTTCCCGGATCATTTCCATGCTGTGAAGGTGATGATAAGGTCTGCAAGGATGTTGCCAACTGGCGTGAGTATGTGAAAGCTCCGAATCTTGTTCTTCCGCCTGAAGCATGGGAGGACTGCATTGAGCAGGTTTCCCATATTGACCGGAAAGAAAAATTCGTCACTGCAAAAGTGTTCTGCGGTATTTTTGAGAAGCTTCATTATCTGATGGGCATGGAAGATGCCATGATCAATTTCTATGATGAGCCGGAGGCTATGCATGAGCTGATCGATTATCTTACTGACTGGGAGATTACTCTTGCTGAAGAGACGATCAAGTATGTTCATCCGGATGCTCTTTTCCATCATGATGACTGGGGCAGCCAGAGAAGTCTGTTTATGTCCAAAGAGATGTTTGACGAATTTATCCTTCCTGCATACAAGAAGATCTATGGTTACTGGAAAGCTCATGGTGTTGAGGTTATCATCCATCATTCAGATTCCTATGCTGCGGATCTTGTTCCTGAGATGATCGAGATGGGTGTAGATGTTTTCCAGGGTGCTGTGGGCACAAATAATATTCCGGAGCTTATTAAAAAATACGGCGGTCAGATCACCATTATGGGCGGTCTTGACAACGGCATCTACGACCGTGCAGACTGAACCCGCGAAAAAGTCCGTGCAGGTCTGAAAGAGCTTCTGGAAGCTTCCGGCCCGCGCTACATCATCCCTGCCTTGACCATGGGCGGCCCCGAGACAACATATCCTGGACTTTATGAGGCTGTTTCTGAAATTGTCGGGGAATTTGATGAGATTTATTTTCCGCTGAAGTAAGTTATCTTGCAATATACACTGTAAAATAGAAAAAATATAGTGTGAGAACTGGCATTTCAGGAATCTGATGTGTCAGTTCTCCTATTATATAAAATGCTTTATTTGTTAAATTCCCCGGTCAATTTTCTCACTCCAAAATCTCCCCTCATATTGTTTAATATTTCATATCATCATTCACATAAATGCTTGTCTATTTCTAAACACATCCGTTAATTTTATATCATTTTCACAAATTATGCTTGCATTTTATATGTTTTTTATTGCTTTATAAACAATTCAGACTTATAATAAAAGATACAAAAAAGTACGAAAAATCCTACATGGAAATAAAATTCTGGAGGGAATATTATGAACGAAGAACTTTTTAATGAAGCGTCAAGATCCAATGTCCTGTCTAAGAAGCTGGTGGATCAGCTTCAGGAGAGCATGAGCTACAGCAGCATTTCTTTTATCAACTGGACGATCGAAGTTCTGAAACTGCTGAAAGCCCGTATTGAGCGTGGTGATAAAATTACAGATGAGACTACGGGTGTCACCTATGATCTTCACACCTTCCGTAAATTCGTGGAAGATAACTTCTCCGATTACATCACAGGCCAGGTATTTGCAGTGTCTTTCAGAGCTCAGAAAGTATACTTCTCCCTTGAGGCCTGTCCTGGCGGCTACAACCTTATCATGGCAGACGATGGCAATCAGAAGACCTACCGCTGGATTTCCAGCCTCAGCAAGCGTTTCTCACTGGTAGAGATGATCGCTACCGGAATCGTATATGTCAAAGATAACCGCACAGATACTTACCAGCCGTTTATCTCTGAGAATGGCAAATACTGTAAATATAATAAAGATACAGGAATGATCGTGGAACTGTAAGTAACAGACAGGGGAATCTGCACATGGCAGCTTCCCCTGGATTTTTGTCAGATCTCCTTCAGGAAGTCAAACGGTTCCTCGTCTTTCAGAAAGTGCATGAGCATATATGCGCACATAATTGCGACTCTTTCTTCCTTGAGGATCCTTCTTACCTCGTCTCTGTCGGCAATGATGACTTCGATTTCTTCGCTGTCTTCCTGGGCCGCTGCGCTGATCTGGCCGCTGGCGTAGCCGTAGACGGTTGCGCAAGATTCGTCTGTCATTCCGATGGTTGTGAAGTATGGTTTCTCGAAAGCTTCAGCAACTTTGATCGGCTCAAGCTTCAGGCCGGTCTCCTCGTAAAGTTCTCTGGCTGCACCCTCATGAAAATCTTCTCCAGGCTCTACCAGTCCTGCCGGAAACTCATAAATATAACCACCGATAGTATAACGATACTGGCGGATCAGAACTACCTTATCATGCTTCTCTCCATAAACACTGTAAATGATCACGCCATCCGGATTATTTTCCCCGGTGGAAAGCTTCATATCTTCCACATTTTTCGCTCTGGAAGCCACAAAATACGAAACCGGTGTATTATGGACACTGGTCGCATCCACCCCGTAAAGGTTCACGAATTTATTATCTGTAAGTTTTTTTACACTGTTGATCTTACCCATCTTAGAAAAGCTCCTTCCAAAATATTCTCTTTGTCAAGCGGATATTCGCAATCCGCATTCGCTACTTGCTCCTAAAAACATTGTAGCCCATCTCATATCAAAGGTCAATTTTTTATACTTTCCCAAACCTGAAAAAAATGCTATAATCAATCACACAAAAACGCAGCCGACAGCCTCTTCACTCTCACGTGGATATGCTGTCTTTTATTACGCAATCACTATTCAGAAAGAGGGAAAACTATTGAAAAACCAGACAATTACCGGGCAGGCTGAAAACCCTCTGGGAACTGCACCCGTAGGCAGCCTGATAGCCAGATTTGCCATTCCTGCTGTGATCAGTATGCTGGTCAGTGCATTTTACAATATAGTTGACCAGATCTTTATCGGGCAGGGAGTGGGAATACTCGGAAATGCAGCCACCAACATTGCCTTTCCTGTAACGATCATCTCCACTGCTGCAGCCCTTCTCATGGGAATCGGAAGCGCGTCCAACTACAACCTGGAAATGGGCGCAGGCCGGGAGAAAAAAGCCAGCTCCATCGCAGGAACCGGACTTTCTTCCCTTGTGCTCTTCGGTACCGTGATCGCAGTGATCGTCCTTCTGTTCCTGAAACCACTGCTTCATCTTTTTGGCGGAACACCGGATGTTATGCCATATGCCATTGACTACATGGGTATCACGGCTGTCGGACTGCCTTTTTATGTTCTGTCCATTGGCGGCAATCATCTGATTCGTGCAGACAGAAGCCCGACTTACTCCATGACCTGCACATTGATCGGAGCCATTATCAACACCATCCTGGATCCACTTTTTATCTTTGGATTTGGCTGGGGGATCAAAGGCGCAGCCTGGGCAACAGTCACAGGTCAGGTCGTCTCCGGAATTCTGGTGATCTTTTACTTTATCAGACTCCGGAAAATGTACCTTGACCGTTCCCTAATGATCCCGCGTTTCCACAACCTGTCCGCGATCTTTTCCCTGGGAATGGCATCCTGCATCAACCAGATCGCCATTGCTGCGGTACAGATCGTCATGAACAATATTCTCCGCCACTACGGAGCAGAATCCGTTTACGGAAGTGATATCCCCATCGCCTGCGCAGGTATCATCTCAAAAGTCAACCAGGTATTTATGGCTATCTGTATCGGAATCTCCCAGGGCTCCCAGCCCATCTGGGGCTTTAATTATGGAGCAGAAAAATACGATCGTGTGCGCCAGACTTATCGCTGTTCCGTAATACTTTGCACCATTATTGCAACGATATTTTTCATCTGCTTCCAGTTCTTCCCACATCAGATCGTCAGCATCTTTGGAAACGGAAGCAAATTGTATTTTCAGTTTGCGGAAAAATATCTCCGGATCTTTATGCTGATGACTTTTGCCAACGGGATACAGCCTATGTCTGCCGGATTTTTTACCTCTATTGGCAAAGCAAAGCTTGGTATCATCATGTCCCTTACAAGACAGGTACTTTTCCTGCTGCCGCTGATCGTGATCTTCCCACTCTTTCTAGGAATTGACGGTGTCATGTATGCAGGACCGATCGCAGATACTTCCGCCTTCGTGCTGGCAGTTGTTTTTGCCAGAAAGGAACTTGGAATCATGAAAGCTCTGGAATCCGAGCAAAGTGCTTAAAGCAAAAATAAGCCCAGCTTACGTCCGCAAAAAATCACACCACCCTATCGCCTGACATACAGAAACAGAAATGCCATGTAACTATAGCTACCCCAAACAGCTACCAGTTACATGGCATTTCTTATGTCAAAAATCCAGACACCTTATTAAAAATATATATCCTCTACCAGATCAGTCACCTTTCAGCACAACTCGGATCTTCTTATAGATCACAAATACGATCAGGGATGTCACTGCATATTTAAAGATATTAAACGGTGCAATGATCAGCAGTGCGAATGTAAACAATCCGTTTACAGATCCGTGTACAGCAGTTCCCATCTGGATAAAAGTATCCATCGGCATTCCAAAAGCCTTACCGTAAGCCGGAAGCAGTACGAACGCATTGATGAAACATGCAAGAACGGATGTCAGTACAGTTCCAACTGCCATACCTGCAACTGCATGTACTCTGCTCTTCTTATGATGGAAACGGTAGATCAACCCTGCCGGTACTACATAAGCACATCCAAACAGGAAATTGGCAACATCACCAACACCAGCGGTCATCGTTCCTTTGGTCACAAGATGCACGAGAATCTTCACAAGCTCGATCAGAATACCTGCTACAGGACCCATGGCAAAAGTTCCTACCATAACCGGAACCTCGGAAAAGTCAAGCTGATAAAAAGACGGTGCAAGAAACGGAATCGGAAATTCCAGGTTCATCAGCACTCCTGCTACAGCACCAAGCATGGCTACCTGCGCGATCGTCCTTGTTCTGCTCCTTTCCATGGCATTTCCTCTCTGCAATACCTGTTCACTCATAATTCTCTCTCCTTCTTTCGAAATATTCCAAAGAAAATTTCTGCAAGAAATCTTTATGCGAAAAATATCTCTTCACATAAAAAGCCCCGGGAACTTCTTCCCGGGGCTTTGAGCACGTTCATGAAATACTGCGCGTTCTTCTCTCATCCAGACTTTACTGTCGGTCCTGGAATCTCACCAGATCAGCCGCCGAAGCGGGTCGCGGACTATACCGCCGGTAGGGAATTGCACCCTGCCCCGAAGAAATTTTCTTTTGTGAGTTCATTATAACTCACTCTTTTTATAATTACAAGCCTTAATTTATTATTTCTCCATGATCACCGGTGCTTTCAAAAGGCCGGTTGGCTTAATCTGATATTCATATGCCCAGAGATCTCCTGTTGTTCTCCATGCATTCGGGCCGTACCAGTCTTCTTTCTGGTCACAGTTATGCAGAGTACCGAAGGTATTTACTCTGCTTCCGAATACAGTCAGCTCAAGCATATGTTCTCCTGCCGGCAGTTTGCCAAGTGATACTTCATATGGAGAATATGCGATATATCCGGCATCTTTTCCATCAACAGAAGCTTTTATTACCGGTGCGCGGAATAAGTTTTCACGGACACTTACTTCGCCGCCATTGCTGATAAACGGAATCTGATAAGTCACATTTCCGCCGTAGAACGGATAGCCCTGGCTGGTAAGATCACTGAAAGCAGCTTTATGGCTTACTGCACCAAGCACCTGATCTCTTCCCACAGCCTTCACGGAAAATTCTCCCAGAAGGAACATAGCCTCGATATTTACCTTGGAATTATACGGGATCTCCACGATCAGCTCGTGCTCTCCGGCATCCATATCCGGCATCGGAATCTTGCGGATGCAATGATCCACATACCATCCGTCAGCTTTGTTTTCCACTGGCTTCTCATCCAGGAAGATCTTCGTCTTCTCATCATTTTCCATGGCAAGGAACGTTCCGTTTAATATGATTTCCGTATTGATATGGAACCGTAAAGCCAGAGTATGCTCAAAGCCTTCCACCTTGTCATTGGTCCATGGCTGCGCAAAAGCCTCCATACGGAGCGGGTATCCCAGTTTTTCACGGAAACGGTTATCAATGCGGAGGATTTCTTCCTCCTCCTGCCAATCACCACCGTCAAAAGCATACTCTGCAAGGTCAAGAATGCTCACATTCGGCTCACTGCGGACGATCTCCACCTGGTCGGAAATATCCAGCTGGCAGCTGCATTTCTCCGCCTCACCTGCAGAACCACTCTCATTATCCTCACTACTCTCTGTTCCTGAAAGCAGTTCTTCACCGGCCGGTTCCAGCCACAGAAGCAGGCTGTCCTGATCAAACATACTTCTCCTCAGAACAGTGTCCCCTTTATGGTACTCTGCGCTTACCGGATAGATCTCGCCTGTCATAGCATCATATACTGTCACCTTCCATGATCCACGGATGCGGATGCGGAGCTTTTCTTCTCTCGGAAGATCCTGGTTTTTCTTACGCTCCTGCAGTTCATTGATGATGATGCAGGCATCGGAAACTTTTTCTGTACGGTTTACATGGCACAAAAACAGCCAGCGGTTTTCTCCCTCTTCTCTCATCTGATAAATCAGGTTTGTGGAAGGTTTTCCATCGTCCTCAAGTACCTCGATATCTCTTGCACCCTTTACAGCTTCCAGCAGACGATACTTGCTGAAGGACACAGTCTCACACTTCTTTGCCAGCTTTGCACCTCTGTCTGACAGATAAGCATCTGCATATTTCGGAAGCTGTCCTGCAAAGATCACACGGCCGCCTCTTTCTCTAAATTTCTCAAGGATCTCCAGCGTAGAGTTTCGAAGCGTCAGGCAGTTCGGCACAAGAACTATATTGTACTTCATTGCTCCAACCTTGAGAAGTTCCTCCTCTTCCTGTCCCATATTCAGGTCTGGAAGCAGAGATTCGGAGATAAAATCAAAATCAACAGTTCCATAAAGCAGCCAGTTGATCAGATTGATAAAGTTCTCATCCATCTCCTCACGGATCGGTGCTGTCTGCTCCTTTGGTCCCCAGAAAAGCCAGTAGGACTCTACCGGGTGGATCACAGCCAGCTTCACGTGAGGCACACCTCTGGTCAGTGCTGTATTTATCCTTGCAAAATAATTCTCCACAAGGGGATACTCTTTATACCACGGTGACTGGTAGCTGATGGAAGCCGGATAATCACGTTTCGCCTCGCCGGCCATGGAAGTCCAGGTCAGATGCGGAACACGAACCGTTACGCCAAGAGCCGCCTGCCAGTCACCCTGCAGCTTATGTCCGCGGAAATCAAAATCCCAGTTTGTAACGCCATAGAGCTCACTTGTCATACCTTCTCTTCCGAACTGATGCACGGCACTCTCTGCCTGTTTCGCAGTGGAAAGCTCTCTTCTGTCACAGAGCATATCGATTCCCGGGATCTCAAAAGAACGGTAGGAACGCATTGCCTCGCCAAGAGCTGCTGTCTGTGTTTCCAGTGTCGGTTCTTCCATCATATGGCCTGTTAGCGCGATCCCATGCTCCTTGCACCAGCCTCCCACAGTATCTGCAAAAGCATCTGCAAAACGCTCTGCAATATGATCGTGATACTCATAACGGATCCTGGAAACCGCCTCTCCCGGAAGCTCCCAGAACAGCTCCGGCAGATGCTCAAGAAGGCTGTGTCCATATGCAGCCTGGAAAGTATCCTCCAGATCATCTGTATAAGGAATGGTCACATCTCTGCGCTCATCGGCAAAATCCAGGCACTCTTTATGGGAAAACTGTGGTTCATCTGTAAAGATCGCAGGAATTGTTTTTCCAAACTCCTGTTCCAGATTTTCATAATATTTCTCATGTGTTACTTCCACAAAACGCTGCACTGCCGCTTTATCCAGTGTGTTTAAATACGCTTCATTGTTAAACCACGGATTGTCACCGGATACCTCAAGATAGGCAAACCATTCGTTGAATCCTTCTTTCAGCGGAGCATCCTTATCGATCTTCTCATACTCTTCCAGATAACCATCTCCCAGTCGCACCTGATATCTTCCAAGGAATGTACGCTCATTGCTTCTTACTGCCTGCCCGGATGAGCGGAGCTCACTGTTCGCGGCCTCTTTTCCATCCTGGCATTCCGGTGTAAAAAGCAGAAATCTGATCCTGTATTTATGATTTCTCGTAACCAGTCCGCCGCCTGCACCTGACGGCCAGCGATCCTCATCATAAAGCCAGGTGAGCATGCCTTTCTCCTGGCTTTTTTTCCAGGAATATTTCACCAGGTCCAGGAATTCCTCTCCCATATATGGATTATCCATTCCTGTACGGCAGTGGATATGTCCGCCGCCCATTCCCATAGCTTTCAGTGCATCCAGGGTGTTATCGACTTCTGCCTCTGTCATCTTGCAGTTCCAGGCCCAGAACGGTGCTGCCCTGTACTCGCTTCCCGGATCCTGAAATTTTTCTTTTGTAAGTTTTTCCCCATTGTGATACAGCATACCTTAACCCTCCATTTTGAATTTATATTATTTGGGCCATGATATCTTATTTTTGTTATATCATCCCAAGATTTTCTTTCTCAACATACTCTGACGGCCGCACCCCTGTATAGGAATAAAAAATACGGCTGAAATAAAACTGATCTTTATACCCAACCTTTTCCGCAACATCCTTCACGTACATCTTATCTTCCCGCAGAAGAAGCTTCTTGGCTTTTTCCATTCGGAGTGCTGTCAGATAAGTATTAAATGACGCATCCTCATATTTACGGAAAAGTCTGCTTAAATAAGTCTGTGAAACACCGACAGCCTTGCTTACACTGTGAAGCGACAGCTGCTCTGCCATATGCTTGCGGATATATTCTTTTACGCTTTCAAAATATTCCTCTGTATCTGTTTTCTGCGCGGAAGCACCCTCTTCCGGCACATCCTTGAAGAAAATATCTGAAATTCCGCTGCAAAGCTGATCCACATTCTCTGCACTGGAAAAGATATCATCCATAAGAAATTCCGCCTCCCTGTAATCCCTGTTTCCTGCATCGTAACGCTGGAGCAGATAACCGATCTGCCGTACACGTCCTTCGATCCAGAGCTGGGTATGTTCTTCCTTTACCCACTTGCGGATCAGTGTTTCCGTGTCCTTCTGAAGTCTGTCATACTTCTGTTTTTCTGCCAGATATTCCAGTTCCTCCAGATATTCATAATCATGACCGGATGATCTGGAAATCTGTGCATCTCCGTCATCTTCTATAATAAGCGTCTGATTTTTTCCCAGTATGATAGAAGCATCCAGCACCCGGTAAAGTTCACGGACCATCTCTCCGATCTGTCCGGCCGGAACTGATTTCCTGCGGATAATAGTAGTCACATAAGCTGCTTCCGGCTGTTCTTTTCCAATACGGCGGCGGATCATCTGCTCATAATCTTCGTCACTGACAAGCTCACCCGGGCAGAGATAAAGAGTCTCCTGGGTGTCACGTCCATATGCCAGCATCATTTCATTGATATCTGAAAAGATCTCCTTTTTTCCCCGCTCCCCATAGCGGCTTGGAAGTCCGTTCAGCCTGACAATAGCTCCGTAATAACACTCCGACTGAAAATATCTCCGAAGCGTTTTTTCATCCACAGGTACCTCATTTACCAGTCTGTGCATCAGAGCATTTCGTTCTTTATAATATTTTTGCCGAAGTTTATCTTCGATCTTTGTGATCAGCTTGGCAAACTCTGACGGCACGATGGGTTTCAGGATATAATCGCACACCCCAAATGCGATTGCCTGTTTTGCATATTCAAATTCCTGATATCCGCTGACGATCACACTGAGCACTTCCGGATAACGTTTTTTTGTCTCTTCTACAAGCTTCAGTCCATTCATCACCGGCATCTGGATATCTGTGATGAGAACATCCGGTTCTCCTTTTTCTTCCATCAGTTCCAGTGCTTCCTCACCGTCATAAGCGGTTCCCATGATCTCAAAATTACTGTATTTTCGTTTTATAATGTTGACGATCAGACTGGCTGCCATCGGCTCATCATCAACGACCATCACCTGATACATCGGCTTCGACCTCCTTTTCCGACACTCCTATGATGACACTTAATCCTTCTTCAAGGTTTCGGATCCGGAACACTGCTCTTCCATTGTACAGAAGGAACATTCTTGCATAGGTATTCGCCAGTCCCATACCTCCGATCTCCATCTCTATGCTGCTTCCTCTGGACATGATTTTCTTCCGGATCGCATCCATCTTCTGTTCTAATTCTTCACGTACTTCTTCTGTTGCCCCCTGTCCGTTATCCCGGACTTCAAAGTACCAGCCGGTCCCGTCACGCCAGCCGTGTACCTGTATTTTCATAATGTTTTTGCTGTTGTTATACCCGTGCTGTATGCTGTTCTCCACCAGCTGCTGCAGCACGATCTTCGGAAGCTGCTCCTGTTGTACAGATTCCTCACAGTTCACCTCCACTTCCAGACGATGTTCATATCTGGATTTCAGAAGGAAAATGTAGCGGTCAAGATACTCCAGTTCTTTTTCTACAGTTGCGTATCTCTCTTTTGTGTTTGTGGAATATCGAAGCATAGCTGCCAGGCAGCCGCAGATCTCACAGATCTCCTCGTCACCATCCATGATGCCCCTGCTTGATATTACATTAAGCACATTATAGAGAAAATGCGGATTCACCTGTGCCTGCAGGGTATCAAACTGTGCCTGCAGCTGAAGCAGCGACATTCGTTTTTCTTTGACAATGGATTCGTTCAGACGCCGCATCAGATTCTGATATGCGATTCCTACGGCCTGTACTTCATCATCGGTATTCGGAACCATAAGTTCTGCATCCAGGTTCTCGATCCCTGTATTTTCCATCTGATCTTTTAACACAGTCAATGGTTTGGAAAGCTTGCTGGCAATAAAGATCACCACCCCCATGGAGATCACAAAGCAGCCTATAGCCATTCCCAGAGCGATCATCACAGCCTCTTTCATGCCTGTAACGATCTCTGTTTTTTCCTCCAGAGCAACCACGCGGATGCCGTAATTATCAGACACTTCTGATGCAGATGTCCACATGCTCTGGTCTGAAGAAACGGTAATGGAATCCATTTTTGTTACTGCCGGATGTCTTTTTATGTATCTTACCAGATCACTGGTCAGTCCTTCGGACTGATACAGAACTTCTCCTCCTGGAAGAAACGCCACAACTTTGATATCAGAATCCGGGATCTCGAAGATATCCTTCAGTTCCTCCGTAGCATACTGGACTTCAATATAACCGAAATCGCCGCCCTGAACTTTTCTTGCCAGGGAAAAAACTTCCTCGCTTTCCCTGATTCCCCATCCGTCCATATGTGGTGCTACCAGAATCGGCTTTCCGTGCATCCTTGCAGCTGAATTCAGCCATTTGATGCTGGATATGTTTCTGGCTTTATTCGTGATCTTGGAACCTGTATTGGTACTGGATGCCACATCTCCGAACTCATTAAAAATGATCACCCTGTAAAAATTACTGTTGATATAGTACATGGTGAGTCCTGTATTCAACGTATCCAGAAGATCATTATGTTCTATTGTTTTGCTGATTCCATAATTGTCGCTTTCATAATATTTCGGCAGTGTTTTCATTGCATTTAGCATATCCTGGTCTGACAGGATATAATCCGTCACATGTTTCATGGAATCTATGGTAAAGTCAACATTAGCAGCCGTCTGCCTGGAATAGAATTTCAGACTTTGAGCTGCTTTTTCAGATAGCCTTTTTGAATTATAGTTATAGCAGACTACACCTAGGATCGCCGATATGAAAAATATTACAATGGAAAAACCAAAAATCAGTTTTGTGCGGAATTTCATAAACACACCTCATATATTTTTATTTACCAAAACAGATACCCCGCCATTACAGCAGAGTATCTGTTTTTTATCTGTATGGCATTTAAGATGATACCACACAAATCCGATTTTGCATATTTGGTATCAGCCTTTGACAGCTCCGGCTACCATACCGTCTACGATCTTCTTGTTGAAGAACAGGAAGAGGATCAGCATCGGAATGGTAATAATCAATACGTCTGCAAACAGCAGGTTGTAGGAACTGGAGTATCTGCCCATAAAGTTATAAAGAGTAAGCTGAACTGTTACATTATCATTTCCTGGAAGGAAGTACAGCGGGTTTGTAAAATCATTGAAGATTGTTACCGCATTCAGGATAATGATAGTGGAAGTAACTGGTTTCAGAAGAGGGAAAATAATCTTTACGAACAGATTGCTTCTTGTACATCCGTCGATGTAACCTGCCTCTTCAAGCTCTACAGGAATTGTATTCATAAATCCTTTGTAAAGCATGATAGTAAATGGGATCTGAAGTGCTGTCTCAACCATGATCATACCAAACATGGTTTTGTAAATATGAAGTCCCTGCATAACCCAGATAGTAGGAAGGATTGCAGGAGGGATCATAAGGCCTGTCATAACAAGTGTATCCACGATCTTTACAGGTCTGTCAGATCTTCTCTGAAGAACATATCCTGCCATGGAACCAACTACGATCAGTACGATCAGTGATCCGACGGTAAGGATGATACTGTTCTTAAATGCTGTGATGATCTGATAATTGTTTGCGGAAAATACTTCCTGGAAGTTGCTCCACATCCACTCAGTTGGAAGGGAAAGTCTCAGAAGGTTGGCTTCTTTTCTGTCTTTCAGTGCATTGATCAGCATGAAGATAAATGGTACCGCAAAAATGAGAATACCGAAAATACATCCAAGGATGTCTCCTAATAAGGTAAGTCTTTTCTGTTTTTTCATTTTAGTTGTACACCTCCCTGCTGTTAAGGAACTTCTGAAGTGGGAATGCGATAATAGCAATTACCACGAACATGATAACGTTTCCAGCTGTAGACAGACCGAAGAATCCGGCTGCGTACTGTTTGTAAACTACGGATGCAAGTACGTCAGTTGCAAATCCAGGACCACCCTTTGTCATAGCCCAGATCAGATCGAAGCAGCGAAGTCCGCCGATCAGGGAAAGTGTGATGATCGTATTTGTTGAAGAACGAACCAGCGGCATTACAATGTTTCGGATCGTCTGCCAGCGGGTTGCACCGTCAATGGAAGCAGCCTCATAATAGCTGGAGTCAATGGATGTAATACCAGCGATAAAGATAACTGTGGAAATGCTGACACCTTTCCATACATCAACTGCGATTACGGAAAACAGAGCCAGGTTTGTATCACCAAGCCAGTTCGGACCAGCGATTCCGATAGCAGCAAGCAGAGTGTTGAAAAGACCTTTGCTTGGATGCATCAGTGCTTTAAAGATGATACCGATAGCTACCGCACTGACAAGGTTTGGGAAGAATACAAGAGATCTTAAGAAATCTTTTGTTTTGATCTTACTTGTCAAAAACAGTGCGATAAAGAATGCAATGATTACTTTGAGTCCACTTGTAAGGAACGCATAGATCAGTGTGTTTCTTACGGATATACTCAAGGATCGTTCACTGAAGAATGTTTTATAGTTATCAAGTCCACAAAATGTAAATGATTTCAGGTCCCATACAGTTAAGCTGAAAAACAGTGATGTCACCATCGGAATGATGAAGAAGATCACGAAGATCAGTACTGCCGGGACAAGGAACCATAAACTGTATATTTTCTTTTTGTTCATGCTTCATTTCCTTTCCAGATTTCCAGATGCCGGGCAGACATTAAAACCGGCCGCCTGCAGCACAGGCGGCCGACGTTCATTTACTTATTATTTCCAGTCAAGTCCAAGCTGTGTTGCCTGTTTCTTGCAGTCCTCATCGTAAGCAGCTGCTGCTTCCTCTGCTGTTGTCTGTCCTGTTGCAAGTTCAGAGCAGATGTACTCGCAGTTTGTTCCTTTTACAGATGTCTGGAACTCCATTGCAACGTTTGTTTTTCCTGTGTCGAAGTATTTCTCCTGAGCCTCTTTAACTCCGTCGTATGCGTCATCCGGAAGCTCATATCCTTTGATGCAGTATGGGCCGTCTGGTTTCTGTGCTTCTGTGAATGCGTCAAGTGCCTCATCAGATGTGTAGAACTCCATGAATCTTAAGATATCATCTTTCTTGTCGCTGTTAGCGTTTCCGTAGATAGCTGTTGGCTCCCAAACTGTAAGGCCATGGTTGTCAGCGTCATCTCCTGGGATACCCATAACACCAATTTTGTTTACATCGTCTCCGTAGAGCTCATAGATGCTGGAAAGTGCCTGGGAAAGGATGAACCAGTGAGCACCCTCGCCGTTTACGATCTTGTCGCAGGCGTCTGCATATGTAGTTGCTGTGTAGTCATCGTTGAAGTAATCCTGAAGGTCAGCAAGTTTCTGGAAGCTCTCAAGACCAGCCTCTGTTGTAGCGTATTTAGCTTCACCAGCCTCAAATTTCTCTGAGAAATCCGGCTCTGCTGCAAGTACGTTGTAGTGGTCTCCAAGGTATGGAACCTGAATTGTCCAGGAATCTCCCAGAGATCCGATCACGGCTGTCTCACCAGCCTCTTTCAGGGTATCACAGTTCTTGAGGAAATCTTCCCATGTGTCCGGAACCTCAAGATCATATTTCTCATAAAGATCTTTGTTATAAAGGATACATCCGAGGTTTGTAGCGGTAAGCGGTACACCATATACTGCGGAATCAGAGCCTGCGCTTACTGCGGATGCGAATGTATCATCAAGACGGCTTGCCCACTCCTCACCGGAAATATCGATAAAATTGCTCTCCGGATCAAGCTCGTTGAGTTTAGCTCCTGAATTGTATCCGCAGAGATCTGTCATCTCGCCGGATGCAAGTCTTGTTTTTACCTGGTTATCTCCGTCACCGCCTGATGCACGAAGCTCTGTCTCAATATGGATACCTGTCTCCTGCTCGCAGAGATCAAAAACTGCCTGATATCCGGCGGATGCTGTATCCGGATCGATCAGGAATGTAAGAGTAGCCTCTTTGTACTCCCATTTGCTGTCGGAATCTTTGTCGTCAGCTGCAAGTACGCTTGTTGCACCTGCGAGTGTTGTTCCCATCATTGCTGCACAGAGCAGAATACTGAGCATCTTTCTTTTCATGTTTCTTCCTCCTTTAATTTAACGTTCCTCATTACTTCATGATGCTATTTTAACAATTTGGACACAAAAAATACATGGATTATCCAATCCTTCCACATGGATTATTGAGCACTTTGTATATGGAACATGTACTTTTTTCGTCATATGGACAGCATTTTGCATGTATATTTCTGTTTTATACATGGAAAAAGAGCCGCCTTGTTGTGATATTTATTACTGTTCATTTCGTGAACAATAACGATATTTTACCACAGACATGGACGGCTCTGGTGTGCCAGTTTCTTCCATATTATAGTGCAGCTGAACAATATATCTGATATTTATATCCTGTCAGCTCTCCGGCTGGCTACTGCATATCCCGCATACAAATATGCTGTTCTGCTGCATGGTTATATACATTCCGTTTTCTTACAGAATATCGATATGCTCTCCTGCAAGTGCTTTGTTCATGCTTCGTACTGCACAGAATTTACCGCACATGGAGCAGGTGTCCTCATGCTCCGGTTTACGGTCGTTCCAGATACGTTTCGCTGTTTCCGGATCCATTGCGCACTCCCACTGTGCTTCCCAGTCAAGTTTTCTTCTGGCATCTGCCATCTTGTCGTCGATCTCACGTGCTCCGCGGACACCTTTTGCAATGTCTGCTGCATGTGCTGCGATCTTGGATGCCATGATTCCCTGTTTTACATCCTCAAGATTCGGAAGTGCAAGATGCTCTGCCGGTGTTACATAGCAGAGAAAAGCCGCTCCGGACATAGCTGCTACTGCGCCGCCGATCGCAGATGTGATGTGGTCATATCCTGGTGCAACGTCTGTTACGATCGGTCCTAATACATAGAACGGTGCGCCCTGGCAGATGGACTGCTGTACTTTCATGTTTGCTTCTACCTGATCAAGCGGAACGTGTCCCGGTCCCTCAACCATAACCTGGACATCTTTTTCCCATGCACGTTTGGTCAGCTCGCCAAGACGTACAAGCTCCTCAATCTGGCATACATCTGTTGCATCAGCCAGACATCCCGGACGGCAGGCATCTCCAAGGGAGATCGTTACGTCGTATTCACGGCAGATGTCAAGGATTTCGTCGTAATACTCATAGAACGGGTTCTCCTCCCCTGTCATGCACATCCATGCAAATACAAGAGATCCTCCTCTGGAAACGATGTTCATTTTTCTCTTGTGGTTGCGGATCTGGTCGATGGTTTTTCTTGTGATTCCACAGTGAAGAGTTACGAAATCTACGCCATCCTGTGCGTGAAGTCTTACTACATCAATGAAATCCTTGGCTGTCAGTGTGTCAAGGTCTCTCTGATAGTGGATAACAGAATCATAAACCGGAACTGTTCCGATCATGGCCGGACACTCGCTTGTCAGCTTGCGGCGGAATGGAATGGTATTTCCGTGGGAAGAAAGATCCATGATGGCATGTGCTCCCATGTTTACAGCTTCCATTACCTTCTGCATCTCTACATCGTAGTCCTTGCAGTCTCTGGATACACCCAGGTTTACGTTGATCTTGGTGCGGAGCATGGAGCCAACTCCCTCAGGGTCAATACATTTATGGTTCTTATTTGCACAGATAACTACCTTACCGGATGCTACCAGCGGAAGAAGTTCCTCTATTGTCATGCGCTCTTTCTTAGCTACGATCTCAAGCTCAGGTGTGATGATGCCTTTGCGGGCAGCCTCCATCTGTGTACTATAATTTCTCATATAAAAAATCTCCTTTCGTTTCATATCTGAATCTGGAAATATGCTTCTTTATAAAGAATTTCTGTTTCGCAATGCACGGATCAGATCGTTTCTTCACATAAAAAACCCGGCTATTGCAACGCGTATGCATCACAATAACCGGGCTCCTAATCTTTCGTACTTAAATGAAAATCCTATGTACTTCAAATATCTTCTGTACTCTCTGATCTTCTGTATCTTTAAGAATCCTTCGTGCATATGTCCCTACGTTGGCATTATCCAAATCAGGTTATGGGTCAAGACATTTACAGTCTACTCTCAGCTCGCTTCAGCGGGCCCCCCTGTTTTCATATGTTGGGGACTTTTGTCGTCCATGGTCTTATTATAGTATAAGAGAAAAAATTTGTAAACCGCATTTCTGTATTTTATGACTTTTTCTTTCGACAGAATGTGACTTGTGTCGATTTATCTTTCTTCTGCCAGCTTACTGCTCTCCAGTTCTGTCTGGCGTTCTGCTCCTGCACGGCGGATTCCGGCGAAAATAGAGCCTGCGATGTTATGCCATACGCTGAAGATTGCTCCCGGCAGTGTTGCCAGCGGATTGGCTGCAAAATTAGCTGCTGCCAGTGAAACGGCAAGACCACTGTTCTGCATGCCTACTTCTATAGCTATGGCTGTTGTTCTGGAATATTCTACCCGGAAGATTTTTGCCACAAGGAGACCTAACATCATGCCGCAGAAATTGTGGATGGCCACCACGCCAAGCACCAGAACTCCGCAGTTTAAGATCTTGTCTGCATTTACTGCCACGATTCCTCCGATGATCATGGCAATGGCGATCACTGAGATCAGCGGCATCACGTCAGATACTTTGTCCACATGTTCTCCTGCAAGGCTCCGGAAAATGATTCCCAGAAGCACCGGAACCAGGATCACTTTTACCACAGAGAGCACCATAGCCCAGAAAGATACTTCCACCCAGGCTCCTGCCAGGACATATACAAGAAACGGCGTGGCAAGAGGTGCTGCCAGTGTGGATACGATAGTCATTCCCACAGATAAGGCCACATCACCGCCTGCAATATAGGTAATCACATTGCTGGCTGTTCCACCCGGACAGCAGCCTACCAGAATCACGCCCAGAGCCAGGTCTGCCGGAAGGTTCATCACCTTGCACAGGATCCAGGCCACGATGGGCATGATGGTATACTGTGCCACTGCTCCGATCACCACTTCTTTCGGTCTGGAAAAAACAACCCGGAAGTCTTCCATCTTGATAGTCAGTCCCATGCCGAACATGATGACTCCAAGGAATACAGAAGTGTAATTCGTCATCCAGGCAAATCCGTCCCGCCAGAAAAAAGCCAGGCAGGAAAATGCAATGATGATGACCCCGATATATCTGGATGCAATGCTGCTGATCTTTGCGATTTTATTTAAGATTTTTTCCATATATCATACCTCGTAGCTGAAGTTGTCGATCAGTCTTGTTTTTCCGATGTAAACAGCCATTGCTACGAGAACGCTGCGGTCAGCTTTTTCTACTGGCTGCATGGTAAGTGCATCTACCATGGATACATAATCGATCTTTGCCAGGGATTCTGCTTCGATCACTGCGCGCATTTTTCCAAGAAGCTCTTCTGCCGGGATTCCTGTGCGGATCGCTTCCTGTCCGGCTTTTACTGCTTTTGACAGGCAAAGAGCTGCTTTTCTTTCTTCAGGGCTTAAGTATGTATTTCTGGAGGATTTTGCAAGTCCGTCCTCCTCACGGATAATTGGGCAGCCTACGATCTCAATATCAAAATTCAGATCCAGCACCATCTTGCGGATGATGGCCAGCTGCTGTGCATCTTTCTGTCCGAAATATGCTCTGTCCGGTGCTACGATGTGGAACAGTTTGGACACTACGGTGCATACGCCTTTGAAATGGATAGGGCGTGTTTTTCCGCAGAGTGTTTCGGATAAAGTATCTATGCTTACAAATGCGTGGGGATCATGATACATTTCGGAAGGCTCCGGGCAGAAGATCAGGTCTGCTCCCAGGCTTTCGCAGAGTTTGCTGTCACGCTCAAAGTCTCTTGGATAGGCTTCCAGGTCTTCGGTTGGTCCGAACTGTGTCGGGTTGACAAAATCAGATACTACTACAATGTCGTTCTGCTCTCTGCATTTTTTTATCAGGCTCGCGTGTCCTTCATGAAGAAATCCCATGGTCGGGACAAGCCCTATTGTTTTGCCTTCTTTTTTCCACGCTTTGATCTGTTTTCTTGTTTCTTCTACTGTTTTTGTTACCTGCATTGTTCTCTCCTCTTTCTCAGCCGTTTATATTATGGCCGGGTTTGTCGATTTCGAGATAGCCTCTTTTCTGAATTCACCTTCGTCTTATTGTCCTGATTTCTTCAGGCCATATCTTTCAGCAGTCCGTGTTTCTCATAATTGGTCACTCTGCTGATCTTGTTCTCTTCATCTACAAATACTACTGCAGGCTTATGTGTACGAGCTTCTTCCTGCTCGTACTGTGCGTAAGCCATGATGATGATCTTGTCACCTGTGCTCACGCATCTTGCTGCTGCTCCGTTCAGGCAGATCATACCGCTTCCGCGTTCTCCGCAAATGGTGTATGTCTCGAAACGGCTGCCGTTGTTCACATCTACAATCTGAACTTTTTCATATTCCAGTATTCCGGCAGCTTCAAGCAGTTCTTCATCCACAGTGATGCTTCCCACATAATCCAGTTCTGCCTGGACAACGGTTGCTCTGTGGATCTTTCCTTTTAACATTTCTATTGTCATCTTATATAAGTCCTTTCTTTCAGGGAATAATTTTCTGCGATACAAAAAAGCGCATCAGGGTACACTTCGACCCTGAAACGCTTCTGATTGATTCCCTGTATGCTGAGTCCTGTTTTTTATCATCAATACAGGCTCTTATCTTTTTTCATATCCCGTCCGTTCCCGATTCCCGGGTTCCGGCTGGTTATTTATATAAGATTCCAGTGATTTCAGCCAGAGTATAGTTTTGAGTCCAAATACTATCTCTGTGGGGTATTATGACAGTTGGATAGTTATTTGTCAATAGCCGACTCCCTCTCCATATTATTTATGCAAATGCACATCCAGCTGATTATAAGGAATCTCAATTCCATAATAATCAAAGTCTTCTTTGATCCGCTGGTTCAGTCTCCATCTGGTGTCCCAGTAGCGGTCTGTGTCTACCCATACACGGAAGCCCATGATCACGGAGCTTTCGGCCAGCTCGTCCACGAATACTACCATCTCTTCGTCTTCCCTTGTATCCGGGTCGTCTGTCAGGATGTCTTCCAGGATTTCCTTGGCTTTCTGGATATCTGCGTTGTAGGAAATTCCTACTTTGATCTCCAATCTTCGCTGATCCCTTGCTGTTACGTTGGTGATAGTCGTGTTGGAAAGTGTACCGTTAGGGATCACGATATGCTTGTTGTCAATGGAAAGAAGTGTTGTGTAACAGATCTCGATCTTGGATACTGTTCCTTCGCTTCCATCCTGTCCGTTGACAATGATATAATCTCCTACCTGGAATGGTTTGAACAAAAGGAGCATCATTCCTCCTGCCAGGTTGGAAAGTCCGCCCTGCAATGCAAGACCTAAAGTAACACCGGCAGTTCCAAGAAGTGCCGCCAGGGATGATTCCTTCACTCCAAAACTTGTAGATATGTTAAAAAGCAGGAGTATGTAAAGCACGATCTTGACCAGGGATGACATAAACTGTGCAACTCCTGTGTCCAGTCTGGATTTTGTCAGTGATTTTCTGACAAACTTTACGATCCATTTAATGACGGTGCTTCCTACCCAGAAAGCAACGATGGCCAGAACAACTTTGATTCCGAACTTGGTAATATCCGGAAGATAATTTTCAAACATCTGCTTGTACTGGCTTACCTGATTGCCTACCTCCTGCACAGTCTGTACTGTACTGTCCAAATAAATTCCCTCCTGTCATGTCTTCATCACGGATTCCTGATATAAACATTCCCTATAATCCGCATCTGGTAATATAATAATACAGCAGCGGTTTTCTCCTGTAAAACCGATTTCTCCGGTTCTTCAGGACATATGTTATGACCGCTGCTGTATCTATATTATAGTTCTTCTGTACTTCTCTTTATTTATTAATCCCCTTCATGGAAAGGCTGATCCGCTTCTTCTTCATATCTACACCAAGAACACGCACATCTACAATATCACCAACGCTGACTGCTTCCAGCGGATGTTTGATGAATTTCTCGCTCATCTCGGAAATATGAACCAGTCCATCCTGATGTACGCCAATATCTACAAAAGCTCCGAAATCAATTACATTGCGGACAGTTCCCTTAAGAATCATGCCTTCTTTCAGATCCTTCATATCCAGGACATCTGTGCGGAGGATTGGCTTCGGCATCTCATCACGTGGATCTCTTGCCGGTTTTTCCAGCTCTTTTACAATATCACGGAGAGTCGGCTCACCGATCTCCAGCTCTTTTGCCAGTTTCGCGTAATCGCGGATCTGTTTAGATAAACTGGAAAGCTTACGTTCTTCCACATCTTCCGGAGTGTAGCCAAGTTTCTCCAGCAATTTCTTCGCTGCATCGTAGCTCTCAGGATGGACACTTGTTGCATCCAGAGGATTTTTGCCCCCTGTGATCCGTGTGAAACCTGCACACTGCTCAAAAGCTTTCGGGCCGAGTTTCGCAACTTTGAGAAGTTCCCGTCTTGTCTGGAAGCGGCCGTTCTCCTCACGGTAAGCTACGATATTCTTTGCGATAGCTTTGCTGATTCCGGAAATATATTCCAGAAGAGAAGCAGAGGCTGTATTCAGATCTACTCCGACTTTATTTACGCAGTCCTCAACAACTCCGTTCAGTGCCTCTCCCAGTTTCTTCTGATTCATATCGTGCTGGTACTGGCCGACACCGATGGATTTCGGGTCGATCTTTACAAGCTCTGCAAGCGGATCCTGTACACGTCTTGCAATAGACGCCGCACTACGCTGTCCTACATCAAAGTTCGGGAACTCCTCAGTAGCAAGCTTGCTTGCGGAATATACAGAAGCACCCGCTTCGTTGGTGATCACGTACTGGACTTTCTCCGGGATTTCTTTCAGAAGTTCCACAATGATCTGCTCAGATTCTCTGGAAGCGGTTCCGTTTCCTACAGAGATCAGGGTTACGTGATACTTGCTGATCAGTTTTTTCAGTGTTTCCTTGGCAGCACGGATCTTCGTCTCATTGGTCGGTGCTGTAGGATAGATTACTGTAGTATCCAGAACTTTTCCGGTAGGATCTACCACTGCAAGCTTACAGCCTGTACGGAAAGCCGGATCCCAGCCAAGAACTACCTGGCCTGCGATTGGAGGCTGCATAAGAAGCTGCTCCAGATTTTTGCCGAATACATGGATGGCTCCGTCCTCTGCGCCTTCCGTTAATGCGCTTCTGATCTCACGCTCAATAGCCGGGCCAATCAGACGCTTGTAGCTGTCCTCCACCACTTCCTTCAGAACTGGTGTTGTGTTGGGATTGTCACGGACAATCACCTGTTTCTCAAGATAGCGGATGATATCTTCCTCCGGTGCTGCGATCTTCACTGTGAGGAATTTCTCCTTCTCACCACGGTTCAGTGCCAGGACACGATGGCCTGCCAGCTTTTTCACAGGCTCCTCGAAATCATAGTACATTTCGTAAACAGACTGCTCTTTCTCATCTCTTGCGGTAGAACAGATAGTTCCTTTATCCATTGTTTTCTTACGGATATAGATACGGTAGTCCGCCTCATCTGAAATATGCTCTGCAATAATATCTTTGGCTCCATTGATCGCATCTGCTGCTGTTTTAACTTCTTTTTCCTCGGAGAGAAAAGCTTTCGCCTCTTCCTCCAGCGGTTTCTTTGTCATCTGAAGAAGAATGATATCTGCCAGCGGCCCGAGACCTTTTTCTTTTGCAATGATGGCACGCGTCCGGCGTTTCGGACGGTATGGGCGGTAAAGATCCTCTACTACTACAAGGGTCTGCGCTGCCTCGATCTGCTTTTTCAGTTCCGGAGTCAGCTTGCCCTGCTCCTCGATGCTGCCTAGAACCTGAGCTTTTTTGTCCTCAAGGTTTCTTAAATAGGTAAGTCTCTCATTAAGATTACGAAGCTGTTCATCGTTTAACGTACCGGTTGCTTCTTTACGGTATCTGGAAATAAAAGGAATGGTGCAGCCTTCATCGATCAGCTTGACTGCCGCTTCTACCTGCCATTTCTCAACGTTCAATTCTCTGGTAATTACCTGAATAATATCCATTTTTATCTTTCTCCCGTTGTTACAGATTTGTCTTGGGCTGCATTCCCCTCTTTACACAGCTTCGGACATTTAATTAAAGGTCAATCTGTGCGATCACGTCTTTCAGTGCATTGGCACTTGCATGAAGCTTCTCTGTCTCCTCTTCCGTAAGCGGAACGCGGACGATACCTTTCACACCTTTTGGTCCAATGGAAGTCATGGTGCTTAAGCATACGTCCTCAATGCCGTACTCTCCATGAAGCATAGTTGACACAGTAACTATTGTATCAGATGCTGCAAGAAGAAGCGAGCAAAGTCTGCACACAGATACTGCTACTGCGTAAAAAGTTGCGCCTTTTTTCGCAATAACAGTTGACCCCGAAGTATGAACATACTCCAGAACGTCTTCCTTGTCAAGTGGCTGCATGTTTTCCCGGTCTTCACATACAAGCTTTTCAAATTCATCAATGGTTGCACCTGCCACAAACGCTCTTGACCACGGTACAAAAGAGGTATCTCCATGCTCACCAAATACATAAGCGTGGACATTTTTCTCCGATACTCCATAGTGCCGGGAAAGTCTGCAGCGGAGACGTGCAGTATCCAATGCTGTACCGGAACCTAAAATCTGGCTCTCCGGAAGCCCGGAAAGCTTCGCAAAGGCATATGTCATAATATCACATGGATTACTTACAATAATATAAAGTGCTTTAGGAGCCACTTTTACGATCTCTGGGGTGATACTCTTCATAATATTGACGTTGGTCTGTGTCAGTTCAATTCGTGTCTGTCCTGGTTTTCTGGCAATACCGGAAGTGATGATCACAATGTCTGAGTCCGCAGCATCCGGATAATCTCCTGCCACAATGGAGATCGGTTCACGGAAACTGGTTCCCTGCTCAATATCCATGACCTCACCTTCTGCTTTCTGCTTATTGATGTCGATCAAAACGATTTCTGAGGCAATGCTCCTCTGTGATAATGTGTAAGCGATCGTTGCCCCCACGCTTCCTGCTCCGATGATCGTAATTTTACTGCTCATGCTTTGTCTCCTTTCAGCGTTGTTTGTCACAAAAATAACAATTTAATCACACCTACTCAAACATACCATAAAATTAGTCTGCACGCAATAAGATTGTATAAATATAAGAACAATTTTATGCCAGTAAAAAAATCCCCAGACTTCAGAATGTATTTTATTCTGAAATCCAGGGACTTCTGTTTTTATAGCAGTTCCGGCAATTTATGTTCTGATCAGCTGAACTTAATGCAGTAATTTTTATGGTAACGCTATCTTTTATATCAGTTCTTCGCCTGATTTAACGCTTTCTGCGCTGCTCCGATGATTCCTTCGGAGGAGAAAGTTGCTCCGCTGACTGTGTCGATTCCATCTGCGGACTGATTCGCCATGATCTGGGCATAGATAGTCTCCCACACAGGGTTAAAGAATTCCGGCGTATCATTATTGGTCTGTGTGATAGACACGATCTGACCTCCGCTGATAGTCACTGTCAGTCTTGTTTTTCCGCCATATCCGAAAGCAGATGCTTCGTATGTTCCGTCTCTGTACAGTCCTGCAGGGGTTGGCTCAGGTGCTTCTGTTGGTTCCGGAGTCACATCTGGATCATCCGGATTTGGAACAGGTGTTGTGTTCGGATCATCTGGATCCGGTGTCGGCGTTACATTTGGATCATCCGGCACTTCTGTTGGTTCCGGTGTGGCAGTCGGCTCAGGTGTTGCCGTCGGTTCCGGTGTGGCAGTCGGTGTCGGAGTTGGCTTTTTCGTTGGAGTTGGCGTTACTTTCTTTCCATACTCAGGATTTTTCGCTTCTTTCAGAGCTTTTTTTACAGCCTCCAGGATTCCTTTTGAAGAATAGGTTGCTCCGCTGACTGTATCAATATCATCCACAGAATCTGCTCCTACGATCTGCTCTTTCAGGGCACTCCATGCTTTTTCGAAAAACATCGGAGTATCTGTGTTTTCCTGTTTTACAGATGTGATCACGTCGTTTTTAATAGTGACGGTTACTTTTACATCTCCGCTGTAGCCTTTTGCAGATGCTTTATAGGTTCCGTTCAGATACTGGCTTGGACTATCTGGATCGGGCTTCTTCGTTGGAGTCGGCTTTTTTGTCGGAGTTGGCGTTGGTGTGGAAGTCGGCGTTGGTGAAGGGGTTGGCTGACTTGTACTTCCATCTGCCGCAGCCTGGGATAAAGCATTCTGAACTGCCTGGATAATTCCGTTGGAAGAATAGGTTGCTCCGCTGACTGCATCTACATTTGGGGTGTTTCCAGCGATCATCCTGCTGATAACACCTTTCGCTGACGCAAAATAAGATCCGGTTTCTCCGGAAGCATCCAGAATATCAATAGCTGTGATCTTTCCGCCGCTTACCGTCACGCGAACAGTGATTGTACCGCCAAATCCGGTTCCGGAACCTTCGTATGTTCCATCTTTATAACCATTAGCCGGGACATTGGCTACTGGTGTCTGAGTGGAACCCTGTCCAGCTGCACTGGCATTGCTTTTTGCAGATTCAGATACTGTTCTCTTGCCGGAGCTCTTTTTTGCTGCTGTTTTTTTCGTACTTTTCTTGGAGGAGCTTTTCTTGGTTGAGCTCTTTTTATCTGCAGCTGCACTACTACCTCCTGAAGATGCACTTCCTTCTTCATAGCCCAGATATTTTTCCAGTTCAGATGCAGACATTACTGTTGTATCTGCTTTCTGAAGTGTTTCCGTATTTTCATCAGAACCCTGTGCTTTGATGCCTGAGAATACAAGTGCCGCAATTACAGCAGCTGCAGGGATCAATTTCGGCCAGGGTATCTTCGGGTCATTATTTCCGGATGGCTTTTTTTCTTTCAGATCTTTTTCCATGAATGCTTTTCTCCCCTCTTTTATGCGGCTTCTGTCAGGCATTTATTTCCGCGCCAATAGGCAGACTTCTGCCGCAGACACATAAAATGCTCTGCGGCAGAGGTACTTACCAGGTATTTATTTAACAGTTACCACAAATTTCTTTGTAATGCCATTGCATTTAACTGTGATTGTTGCTTTACCTTTTTTAATTCCCTTAACAACGCCTTTGCTTGTTACAGTTGCAACTTTCTTGTTGCTGCTTGTGTATGTAACTTTGCCAGCTGGTGCTGCTTTGGATTTGATTGTTGTTGTTTTGCCTTTTTTGATTGTTGCAGAAGATTTTGTAAGGCTGAATGTCGGGTTCTTAACTGTCAGCTTGTATGTTGCTTTCAGTTTTCCGCTTGTTGCTGTGATCGTTACTGTTCCGGCTTTCACACCTTTTACAGCACCTGTCTTGCTGTTTACTGTTGCTACTTTTGTATTGCTGCTTGTGTATTTTACAGAGGAAACGCCTGCCAGTGTTGCTTTTACTGTAGCTGATTTTCCTTTGTAAACAGTTGCTGTCTTCTTGGCAAATTTAACGGATGGAGCTTTTACTGTTACTTTGTATGTTGCTTTCAGAGTTCCAGCTGTTGCTGTGATCGTTGCTGTTCCGGCTTTTACACCCTTTACAGCACCTGTTTTGCTGTTTACTGTTGCTACTTTTGTATTGCTGGATGTGTATTTAATTGTTGCAGATGGGGTTGCTGTAGCTTTTACTGTTACAGTTTTTCCTGTGTATACAGTTGCTGTTTTCTTAGCAAATTTAATTGTGGAAGCTTTTACTGTTACCTTGCAGGTTGCTTTTGCACTTCCGACTGTTGCTGTGATCGTTGCTGTTCCGGCTTTCACACCTGTTACAACACCTTTCGCACTTACGGTTGCTACTGCTTTGTTGCTTGTTGTATAAGTTACGGTTTTTGCAGTATCATTGCTTGTTGCTGTCAGGGTTACTGTCTTTCCTGTGTATACAGATGCTGTAGTTTTGGAAAGGGAAACCGTTACTTTAACAAGCTCCTTCTCTGCTGCCTGAAGGTGAGTAAGAGCCTCGTTTACCTCTGCCTGGCTTGCATCTGTCTTTGCAATGATTTCCTCTGCCTCTGCAAGCTCAAGTGCGAAGGATTTCCATGTTGCGGATGTGTAATCTGCCTCTTTCAGAGCTTTTGCAGTCTCAACCTCAGCCTTGAGAGCTGTAAAGTCTGTCGGCTCCACCTGAGGATTTACGATATTCTCAGTAGTTGCCTGGAATTTATAGGTATAATCATTGTATCCAAGTGCATATACTGTCAGCTTCCAGTATCCTGTTCCGTCAGTTCCTCCCGGAAGTTTGCAACGTGCAGATTTTGTAAGACCAAGCTGGATTCCCATTTTTTTGTGCATCCAGTTATCTGCTGCAAACTTAGTTCCGTAAGAAGCAAGGCATTTTGTGTATGTGGAATCATCTCCATAGTAATCCCAACGTACTGCCTGCATGTTTGCACCAAGATCACCATAGTTTCCATTGAGATCCACACGGAGGAATTCACCATAGCTTCCACTTGCTGCCTTTACTTCCGGCTCAATACCTGTCGCTTCCTTCAGTGTCTGTCCTTTGATACCGGATGTCGTTCCATTAGATTTTCTTGCTGTAAATGTAAAGCTGTCGCCATTCTTCTCAGCATATTTCAGACCATTGGTGTCAGCAGTTACATCTGCTACAAGGCCAACATAGGACTGAAGGTTCATCTCGCCGTATCCGCCGGAAATTGTCTCACCAGCGTTTACAACATTATACTTCTTGCAGAAATCTGCATAATCTGCTGTCTTGACTGCTACCGGAACATATTTCAGACCATATACTTCATAATGATCCATCTCATATTCTTTACCGTCTTTTGTGGCAACGCCTCTGTTCCAGGAAACCTCAGAGCCATCTGTAAGAACGATGGTTGTCTGATCCTTCCAGTAGGAAATATCAAATCTTGTTCCGTCTGTTGCAATAATGGTAGTCTCTGTCTGATAACTTCCTCTGTGAAGTCCGTGATTGGCAGTTGCTCTTGTTACAGTATCAAAAGCTCCTGTATCATACTCACTATGGGAATCCATTGTCTCTGAAGAGCTTGTGTTTCCTGCATTATAAACGCCCTCAGCTGCCCAGTACTCACCCCATGTAAGTCCTGCATATACATACTGATACTCACCTTTCAGCTGGCTTGCATCGGAGAAAGCTTCCTCTGTATCATCGCCTGCTGAAAACTCATCTTCTCCATCGGAAATAGGATCTGCTTCTTCTGCTGCAGCATCTTCCTGGATCTCAAGATCATCTGCTGCTTCATCCTGCTGAATATCCTCAGCAAAGTCCTCTGTCACATCTTCTGTTGTGTCCTCAGCAACTTCAACTTCTTCTGCGCCAAAGTCCTCAACATCTGCTTCCTGATCTTCTGCCTCGGAAACAACTGCTGTATCAAAATCTGTTGCCATTACAGCTGTTGGTAAACTTGTTGCTGCCACTGCAAGACTCAGGATGCATGGAGCTGTTTTTTTCAGTAGATTCCACTTCTGCATTACTTATTCCTCCTAAAAATATGAAATATTTATAGAAAACCCTCCATAACAATTCCGACTCTCCCTGTTTTCGGTCGAGAACCTGATGCCGAAATTTTAGGAATTGCTGCAGGCTTTACTATCGCTTTTATTTCGTGATATCCTCCACACTGTAGGACTCCTGGAGAAGGCTGAACCGCTCCTTCATCCCATCGGTAAGATACACATGATGGTCTTCATCCACAAAAAGTCCGTCTGCGTTGTACTTTTTCAACAATTCGGAGCCTTTTTCCACACCTAATACAAAGCATGCTGTGGAAAGTGCATCGGCTTCCAGTCCTGTATCACATACAACGGTCACTCCGGTTACGCCGCTTTTTGCCGGGTATCCGGTGGACGGGTCCATAATGTGGTGATATCTCACACCATCTTCGATAAAATATTTCTCATAATCTCCTGATGTGGAAAGAAATTCTGTGTCGTTTAAGGCAACCACACCAAGATATTCATCGTCATTTTCAGCTCGCGGATCTGTCACTGCCACATTCCAGGAAGAACCGTCCGGTTTGCTTCCGTAAGTCATGACACTGCTTCCGCCAAGATTCATAAGTGCTGCTGTTACCTCTTTCTGAGTTTCCAGATATTCCAGGATGGAATCACATCCAATACCTTTTCCGGCTGCGCCAAGATCAAGGGAACATCCTGCATCCATACTGATGTTGTTTCCTGCTAACGAAACTTTTTCGTAGCCGGAATCCTTCAGAACTTCCTGGATTTCATCCTCACCTGGGATCCTCTGATCTTCCCCTCCAATATCCCACAGGCGGATCAGTTTCCCGATGGTCGGGTCAAAAGCTCCGTCTGAGTCCTTTGCGATCTTCAGAATCCGCTCCAGATAACCGGAAAGTTCCTGGGAAATCTCCGTAGCTTTTCCGCTGGATGCATTCACCTTGTAGATCTGGGAATTCTCATTGGTCCATGAAAGAAGGTTCGTTTCCACATCTGTCAGCACAGATGTCAGTTTACTGTTTATATCGTCTCCTGTGGTATAAAGTGTTTCAGATACCACAGTGTCCATGGCAAAATCTGTATCTGTATATGTCTGTATCTCTTTATCTGATGCAGCCAGGCACATGGAAGGAACCATCACAGTCCCTGTAAATACCGCCGCTGCCAGAAAAGCTTTCTTTTTCAAAACATGACATTTCATAGATTATTTTTCCTCAGTTATTGTTCCAATGTGAATATTTTTTCTCGGGCATGTTGCTGCGCAGGCATGGCAGCAAAGACATTCGCCGGACATCGCTGTGTCACCGTCAATATCCAGATGCGCTGGGCATCTTTTTTTGCAAAGGCCGCATTTCGGAGGGCATTTCTCACGGTTTCTCTGAAAAAGCGCTCCTGGCAGGATCGGCATCAGTGCGAAAACCGCTCCCATCGGGCAGAGAAACTGGCAGAAAAAACGCTCCTGTGTGCACATTCCCACCATGATCAGAAGCAGAAGGATGATCCCCACCAGATATGTACTGTTTGGAAGCCTTCTGGCTGTAAGCATGGAAAAAACATCCCATGGGCTGGTTCCTGTAAGTTTTCCGTATACTCCTGTGAGGCAGGAAAGCAGGATCAGGGCCAGTACGATATATTTCACTTTCTGAAGTCTGTGAACCATTTTTTCAGAAAGGGCTGGTTTCTTTTTTTTGTGAAAACATTTCGTCCAGATCCAGGTAAAGCCTTCATACACGGCATCACCAAAAGATCCGAATGCACATGCATATCCGCAGAAATGTCTTCCGAAAAAGCATGTAAAGATCAGAAGTACTGCTGTTACGGTCAGAAAAGAATTCCACTCCACCGACTGCCCGGCTGCAATGGCGAGAAAGATCGATTTAATTCCTGCAAAAGCTGTGGAAAACAGAGACGGGGCTGCAATGAAAAACGCCAGCTGTATCCCTGCACGTATCAGCCTTACTTCTCTCTGTCTTTTTTTCATTCGTTTTCCGCCTTTCCAAGTGCTTCATCCACTGCGTTCAGAATTCCAGTTGAACTGAAAGTTGCGCCTGATACAGTGTCCACATCTGTGCTCTGGGCACTGATAATGGAATCGATCACGCCTTCTGCCTGTGAAAGATAAGCACTGTCCTCGCCTGGTGCACTGACTACGTTGATAGATGTGATCTCATCACTGGCCAGTGTCACCTCAACCTGGATCGTTCCGCCGTATCCGTCAGCTTCACCTGTGTAAGTGCCGTCTTTGTATACGTAATCGGAATCTGCTGATGTGTCGTCTGCAGTACTGTCATCTGCCGTACTGCTGTCTGCAGATGCACTGTCTGTTGTATCGCTGTCCGTGGCAGTATCTGCTGCGGATGCTGTCTGATTCTGAATGCGGTTGGTGTAGATTGTCTCCAGTGCGCTTAAAAGTTCGCTCTGCTGATCCTGAAGAGTGTCTACTTTATCGGTCAGAGCTGCGATCTCTTTCTCATTCTCCTTGGCTTTCATGCTGCTGTTGTAAAAAAATACAGCCATGATCACCAGAAGGATGGAGATCACTCTCATGTAAAAATTCTGGTTTTTCATCTCTTTTCTCCCCTGTTTTTATTTACATTATAAGACGCCAAATAGATTCCTTAGTTCTGTGGAATCTCATAAAGTTATATTTTCTTTACTTGTATTTTAAACTTAGTTACAATTAATCTCATTTCAAAGATTAGCTATTGCTAACTTACAGGTAGGTATTATAGCATTGATTTTTTTCCTTGTCTATACTTTTTGTTAGTATGTTGTAACTTTTTTAAATTCTGTTCAGTCTGAAAAATCCCGGTGCATCGCGAAACGTGTTGCTGGTCACGGAATGAACTGTAACGAGCCAGCGACATTTTGGTTAGATATCCTTAACTTATATTTGCCTTTTAAATGGGAGTATGATATGATTTTTTACGAATCTGTGATAGAAATGGAGATTTATTTTGAAGAAAAAAGAAGCGATTTTTATTGCGGCCATACTGGTGATCGCCGGGGTTCTGTGGCTTGGTTTCCGGATTTCGGGACAGCGTTCCCATAATACGATCCGTATTACTGTTGATGGAAAAGAATTCGGGACATACTCTCTGAATAAAGATCAGGTGATCCATATTGGAGATACCAATGTCTGTGAGATCAAAGATGGAAAAGTCACCATGATCGAAGCCACCTGCCCGGATCATTACTGTATGAAGCAGAAGGCAGTTGATGAACATGGCGGTTCTATTATCTGCCTGCCGAATAAAGTTGTAATAGAAGGAAAGGATTCTGCAGAGCCTTCGGAGTCTGATGATTCACCGAAGATCGATGCAGTGACATAAGGTTATGAAACGAAAAACAGCTTATCTTGGATTGTTTGCTGCAGTTGCTATTATATTGGGATATGTAGAATCACTGATCCCCGTCTTCGCCGGGATCCCCGGAGTAAAAATGGGACTGGCTAACCTGGCAGTGCTTTTTATACTGGACCGGTATTCCTGGCGGGAAGCTGCACTGGTATCTGTTGTCAGGATACTGGTAATTGGATTTATGTTTGGAAATCTTTTCAGTATTGTGTATAGTCTTGCTGGTGCTGCGCTTAGCCTGACTGTGATGAATTTTTTGAAAAAACATTCGGAGTTCAGTCTGATCGGAATTAGTGTGGCCGGAGGCGTTACTCATAATATCGGGCAGCTGATCGTTGCTATGATCGTGGTCAGCAATACCAGTTTGATGGTGTATGCACCGGCATTGCTTGTTGCAGGGGTGCTCGCTGGAGTGGCTATAGGGGTGTTGGTAAAGGAAGTTCTGGGGAGAGTTCCTTTGGATCCTTGAGATTTGTATGTTTTACTTTTTTGGTTTATTGGTTTTACTTTTTGAAAGTAGGGAAATTTGCGAGGAGGGGAGGCACTCGGAGTTGCGAAGCCCGTTTCCCCTCCTCGCGCTCCTCCCCTCTGGGCACGCCGCTGTTCTGCGTTGTGATATGTGTAAATTTATCGGCTTAATCCTGTATTCTTCTGTATTGGAAATGACAGGTTGAGCCGATTTTTTAAAACCGCATGATTGTTGGCTCAATTCTTCATTTCTCAACTGGGACATTTTTCATGCATAGGTACGGAAAAGCGGCCTGCGTAGCAGGCCTGTTTCCTGTTTATTGAATATACGGAGAAAAAACTTCCTCTTTCTACATTCAGTCCCAGGAACAGGTCTGCTATGCAGACCGCCTTCTGTCCGGCTGAGCGAACGATCACTCTGCCAGCTCACTCTCACCCTCAAAAATCGGCTCAGCTTTTCACTTTCCAGCACCGTCGCATACATCGCCCCGTCACTATATTCGCACATCCGAAACGTACAGCAGCGGCGTGCCCGGAAAGGGGGAGCTCGAGGGGGAAAAGTGGGCTTCGCAACTCCGAACGCCTTTCCCCCTCGTAAACTTCCCCACGCAACAGTGTCCCCCTGAAAGGAAAAACTTCACTCATCAGCGTCCCCCTGAAAGGGAAAAAATCCACACATACTGTGTTCCACCCGAAAGGGAAAACTTCATGCCGGCCGCATCCAGACCCTCCCGTCGAGAGACATCCATCTACGCCTCGGTTTCATCCAGAAACTGCGGAATCGGTGTTACCGGGGGCACCGGAGGTTCATCAAACTCCCCGGAAATATTCCGGTAGAAAACCGCCATACAGGTTTCTATATAAGGCACCAGCCAAATGAGTGCGAGATATAATGTAAACATGGAAAAAATAATCCACGGCACAAAACTGAGCAGCATCTTCAGATACTCCCATAAATGCCCCTTCATAAGCTTCGCACTGGCTTTTAAAGCCTGTCCGCCCTTCATATCCGGATTATCCGACAGGATATAATAAGTCATGGCAAACGGCATTGCTATCAGAAGATTCAGCAAAAACCCCAGCAGCGTAAGCAGCAGATAATTCACTGCCCAGTCCATCTGAGCTTCTACTGTATTTCCCATATCTGTAGTAAACGAAAACCACGCCATAGGCAGAGATGTCACCAGATTGATCAGTGCCAGCACAAAGGATGCCACGATCACATGATCCGGCTGATGGCTGAAAAAGTACAGAAGATCACCAAAAGAATATTTCTCTCTCCTGGAAATATTCAGATAGATCCTGTAAAGTCCAGCAGAAAAAACACAGATCACCAGCGAAAGGAGAAAGCTGAACACCTCTCCCCCGATGATCGCATACAGGGAATCCCCTGGAAAAAGTGCTGTAGAAATATAACTGGAGATCACGCTCATTGCCGCAACTGCAATACTGCCAATCACAGGAACTGTATAATTTCCAGCCAGAGTTTCCCTTGCAAGCTTCTTACAGCCCTTCAGATTTTTTCTCATAAAAATTTTCTCCTTATCAAAAACGAAGCAATCCGGTAAAAAAATCCCCGAACTGCTATAGAAGGCGGAGACTCTTTTCCCAAGCCCCCGCCTCATTATTCTCACATTCTATGCACATTACCGTGCTCTGCAAAAACAGACATTCGCATTCTGCTCTGCCGCATACTCATGAACACAGCCATCTTACATTGCATTTAGTCCGCCAGATTAAACGCATCATGTACTGCATTCATAGCACGTACACTATCTTTTTCATTGATAAGAACAGTCACACGGATCTCAGAAGTTGCGATCATGTTAATGTTTACACCCTCATTGTAAAGGCTCTCGAACATCTTCGCAGCAACTCCCGGATTGCTCATCATACCAGCTCCCACGATGGAAAGCTTGGCAATATTTTTCTCCGCATGAAGCTCCTCATAACCGATACGTGACTGGTTGGACTCCAGCACACCCATTGCATCATCCAGATCATTCTTATCAACTGTAAATGAAATATCCTTAGTTCCGGCACGGCCGATAGACTGAAGGATCATATCCACATTAATATTTTTCTTAGCCAGGGTATCAAAAAGCTTAAATGCTACTCCTGGTGAATCTTTAAGTCCGATCACAGCAATACGTACTGCATCTGTATCCAGAGCAACACCGCTGATCAGCATTCTCTCCACTGTAACTTCCTCCTTTACCACAGTTCCTTCGCTGTTGTTGAGACTGGAACGTACCACAAGCGGTACGCCATATTTCTTCGCCATCTCCACGGAACGGTTGTGAAGTACACCTGCTCCCAGAGTTGCCAGATCCAGCATCTCATCGTAAGTGATCTCCTTCAGCTTGCGCGCCTTCGGAACCTTACGCGGGTCAGCTGTGTAAACACCATCTACATCTGTATAGATCTCGCAGGCATCTGCATGAAGTGCTGCTGCAAGAGCAACTGCTGTGGTATCAGAACCGCCGCGTCCAAGTGTAGTATAGTCATTATACTTGTCTATCCCCTGAAAACCTGTGACAACAACGATCCTGCGGTTATCCAGTTCTCTTCGGATACGTGCAGCATCGATCTTCTTCAGACGTGCACTGCCATGAGCACTTGTAGTATGCATGGCCACCTGAAAAGCATTCAGGGAAACAGCAGGGATTCCCATGCTGTCCATAGCCATAGCCATCAGCGCTACTGACATCTGTTCTCCGATGGTAAAAAGCATATCCATCTCACGTTTCGGAGGTTTCTCATTGATATCCTTCGCCATGGTGATCAGCTCATCTGTATACTTACCCATTGCGGAAAGCACAACCACCACGTCGTTTCCTTTTTTATAATCTTCGATACATCTTCTGGCAACATTGAAGATACGCTCTTTGTTAGCCACAGAAGTACCGCCGAATTTCTTTACGATCAACATGTTCTTTTCTTCCCCTCGGGCATCAATCCTTTACACGGATCATTGCCAGTACTTTTCCGTCAAGCTTGCTGATCTTTTCTTTGTAATCAGCCTGCTTCATCTTCGGTGTGATAAATCCGAACTCTTCCGGAAGATTATCCGGCTCGATAGTCTGTACATCACCGAAAGCTTTCTCAACTTCATCCATAGTTGTATCAGACACACGTACAAAGAAGCGTCCTTCAACATCATCCAGATCCATAAGTTCCAGATCATGGCTGCTCCAGTTTGTCATGATATTTCTGTGGAGATGTTTCGCCTCGTCTACAACATCGGCAACTACTGCACTTGCAGTTGGGAGTTTACCTGCTCCGCTTCCATAGAACATAGCGTCTCCAAGAACATTTCCATGTACAAATACTGCGTTAAATACATCATTTACGCTGTAAAGCGGGCTCTCCTTGCCTACCAGGAACGGAGCTACCATTGCATAGAAAGAATCTCCGATTCTGCGGCTTGTTGCAAGAAGCTTGATAGTCATGCCAAGCTCTTTCGCATATTCCATATCTGCCGGTGTGATCTTTGTGATTCCTTCTGTATAAATATTCTCGTAATTCAGGAATTTTCCATATGCAAGTGAAGAAAGAATCGCGATCTTACGGCATGCGTCAGCACCTTCTATATCTGCGGTCGGATCTGCCTCTGCATAGCCTTTCGCCTGTGCTTCCTTCAGAACTGTATCAAAATCACAGTTCTCTGTGCTCATCTTATAAAGCATATAGTTGGTGGTTCCGTTAAGGATACCTGTGATCTCGTCGATCTCATCTGCTGTCAGTGAAGAATTCAGCGCACGGATGATCGGGATTCCACCGCCGCAGCTTGCTTCAAAAAGGAAGTTGATGCCTTTCGCTTTGGCAATCTCCATAAGCTCGGAGCCATGTTTCGCTACCAGTGCCTTGTTGGATGTACTTACACTCTTTCCAGCTTCAAGTGCTCTTTTTACAAAGGTATATGCAGGCTCGATTCCGCCCATAACCTCAACGACAATATCTACATCCGGATCGTTTACGATCACTTCATAATCATGAACCAGAACTTTCTCAACCGGATCTCCCGGGAAATCTCTTAAATCCAGTACGTATTTAATATTGATCTCATCTCCGGCTCTCTTGTTAATACTCTCATGGTTTGTGTTGATAACTTCAACAACTCCGCTTCCTACTGTACCGTAGCCTAATACTGCTATGTTTATCATATGCTTACTCCCTGCCTAAAATTTTCAAATAGTGTATACCGTCTTTCTGTTCAATATCCTCCACCATAGCTTCTGCGTCGCCTTCGCCTGGAAGGATATCAACGCTCAGCGTCAGTGTTGCGACTCCGTTAATAGGAATACTCTGATGTATGGTCAGAATATTACCACGAAAACGGGCAATCGTCTGCAGCACCATTGATAAAAGTCCTGGCTCGTCGTCCATCTGAATGATAAAGGTGATGGTCTTTCCCCTGGTCTCCTCATGGAAAGGAAAAATATCGTCCTTATATTTGTAAAAAGAGCTGCGGCTGATCCCGGTCTTTTCAGCTGCTTCCTGAACAGTAGCCACTCGTTTTGACTCGATCAGTCTCTTGGCTTCCACAACTCTCAGAAGCACTTCCGGCACTGCTCTTTCTCTTACTACATAATATTTTTTCTTCTCAACCTGTTTCTGCATAGCAACCTCTTCTGTCCGTTCTATAAAGACAACTGTTTTTGTACAAAAGATATCTTATCATAATAAAAGAAACTCCACAAGCATTTTTTTGCCTGCGGAGTCCTTGTATTGCTGCGGCCAATCTCCCAGCCGGCAATCTTGGTCATCTTTATAGGGTTCCGTGACAGTAATGTTATTCTTTCTTTTTCGCCAGCGCGATCCATTTCAGGTATGCATTGATAAAGATGTCAATGCCGCCGTCCAGAACTGCGTCAACATTACCGGTTTCCTCGTTGGTACGGTGATCTTTCACCATAGTATATGGCTGCAGGACATAAGAACGGATCTGGTTTCCCCATCCGATATCTGTCACTTCGCCTCGAATGCCGGAAAGCTTCTCCTCAGCTTCCTGCTGTTTCAGAAGATACAGCTTGGCCTTCAGCATCTGCATGGCCTTGTCCTTGTTCATGTGCTGAGAACGCTCATTCTGGCACTGCACCACTATTCCTGTCGGGAAATGGGTGATACGGATCGCGGAAGATGTCTTGTTGATATGCTGTCCGCCGGCACCGCTGCTTCGATAGGTATCGATACGGATATCGTCGTCATTGATCTCAACATCCAGATCTTTCTTGATATCCGGCATAACATCACAGGATACAAAAGATGTCTGTCTCTTACCTGCCGCATTGAACGGTGAAATACGTACAAGACGGTGAACACCTTTCTCAGATTTCAGATAGCCGTAGGCATTCTCGCCGTTGACCTGGAACGTTACGGATTTCACACCGGCCTCGTCACCGTCAAGGTAATCCAGCACCTCCAGCGCAAATCCTTTCTTCTCTGCCCATCTGCTGTACATACGGTAAAGCATTCCGCACCAGTCGCATGCTTCTGTTCCGCCTGCTCCTGCATTCAGCTTGATAATGGCATTCTCTCCATCATATTCTCCTGAAAGCAGTGTCTTCACACGGATACTGTCAAAACTTGCCTGGAATTCATCCAGCATCTCCTGGATCTCCGGGATGATCTCGGGATCATTCTCCTCATATCCCATCTCGATCATGGTTTCCATATCTTCCATCTGCGTTTCCAGATTATGGTATGTCTCAATGTCATCCTTGAGACTCTTTAACTGTTTCATCTTCATCTGGGATGCTTCTGCATTATCCCAGAAATCAGGCGCTTCCATTTCGCGCTCTAATTCTTCGACCTTCTGCTCTTTATTAGCGAGGTCAAAGTGAATCCCTCACTTCCACTAATGGCTCTGTGTAAGTTGCAAGAACACTCTTGAACTGATCTAACTCAACCACAGCTTCACCTTCTTTCTATATATTGATGCAGGAAGTCCTGCCTGTCTTATACAATACCATATGGGCATGAAAATTACAACGAAAACGTCGTTTGGGCGTTTCTATTTTATCTGTGACAGTTTATAAACATCCCCTCTCCGATGCTTCAGAAACGGCAGCTGCTCGCGGACTTTTTTTACCTCGTCCAGATCCAGTTCCACAACCTTCACGTCAGGCTTTTCTTCCATTTCCATGAGGACTTTTCCCCAGGGATCTATGGCAATGGAATGGCCCCAGGAATGATATCCAGCGTTCATGTCCCTGGCCGGGGCAGCTCCGATGGTGTATACCTGGTTGTCTACGGCTCTCTGACGGAACATCAGCTCCCAGTGGAGGGGACCTGTAGTCATGTTAAAAGCAGCCGGTACGATGATGATTTCTGCTCCCTGATCTACCATCAGTCTGGCAAGTTCCGGAAAACGGAAATCGTAACAGATGCAGAGACCCATTTTACCAAATTCCGTATCAAAAACTGTCACCTGCTCTCCTGGTGTCAGGGTATCGGATTCTTTAAAATACTGGCCGCCTTTTACATCAATGTCAAAAAGATGCATCTTTCTGTGCTTCCCGATCTGGTGTCCTTTTCTGTCAAAAACATAGGAAGTATTGTAAATATGTCCGGCTTCGTCTCTCTCCGGCATGCTTCCAGCTATGAGATAAATTCCATGATCTGCTGCCAGCCGGGAGCATTTTTCCCATGTGTCTCCGCCCTCGGGTTCAGCATATTCCGGGAAGTATTTGTTCTCGTATGGACAGCAGAACATTTCGGGCAGAACTGCCAGATCGATGTCTTTGAGTTCCGGGCTGGCGAGAAGTTCTGCTGCCTGGGTGATGCTGCGGGATTTATCCATATATACATGTGTCTGGAGAATTGCAGTTTTTATAGCTGCCATATTATCATATCCTTTCTAATTTTATTACTAATATTTTTATGATATCATGCACCAAAAAACATGTACAGAATTATTATATAGAAAAAAGCTGTCAGTTTTATCCTGACAGCTTCCTCAATATTTTTCCTAATCTTCCGGTCTTGGCCAGCTTCCATCCCACACGATCTTTCTATAATTTTCTCTATCTGTATCTCCTTCTGTAGAAAAACACAGGACAATACTATTCTCACCCAATCCCAGTTTTTCTTTCCAGGATGCAAAATTTTTATTACGAAGGATCTCTACTGCTGTTCCAAACCCAGCTGCTCCACTTTCACCAGAAATAACTGCTTTGTCTTCCCCGGCGGGATTTCCAAGAATACGCATTCCTTCCGCTGCAACCCAGTCTTCCACTTTCACAAAAGCATCTGCCTGTTCCTTTAGAATTTTCCATCCTTCCGTACATGGTTCTCCACAGGCAAGTCCAGCCATAATCGTATCCATATTTCCTGTTACGATATGTATTTTCCCATCATCTGCTTTTGCTGTATCAAAAAGGCAGCTCGCTTTTTCAGATTCAACTACCACAACTATCGGAGCATTTTCACCATAAACATCTGAAAAAAAGCCCTGGATAGCTCCTGCCAGACTTCCTACTCCAGCCTGGATAAAAATATGTGTAGGTTTTACTCCGTTCAGCTGTTCCAGTGCTTCCAGTGCCATTGTTGTATATCCACGCATAATATCTGCCGGAATTTCTGTATATCCTTCCCAGGAAGTATCCTGAATCAATATCCAACCTTCCTGTTCTGCCATTTGTCTGGCCAGCCGTACGGTATCATCATAATTCAGCTCTGTAATACTTGCTCTGGCACCTTCCGCCTGAATATTCAAAAGCCTTTCCTTTGAACTTCCTTTTGGCATATATACGACCGCTTTCTGCCCCAGCTGTCTGGCTGCCCATGCAACACCACGCCCATGGTTTCCATCTGTCGCCGTTACAAAAGTATGCTGCCCGGCATTTTTAGAAAGTATCTTTCCCATAGCATAGCTTCCACCAAGCCCTTTGAATGCATTCAGCCCAAATCTCTTACTCTCATCTTTTATGTAAAAATCTTTTATTCCAAACTTTTCTGCTGTCAACTTCAGATTAACCAATGGCGTAGGTTTATATTGCTGCAAAGTCCGATGATATTCTCGCACCTGTCCGGCCATTTCATACCCAAATCCGGAAGTATCTGCCATGCTGCCAGATTTCTTTTTCCGAAAAATAATATCCATATCCTGCTCCTCTTTTCTTCTTTCCTCACACACTGCCATAAACAAGCCGCGGAATCAACAAACTGATACCCGGAATATACGTGATCAGTGCAAGTGCCGCAAGACTTATTACAATAAATGGTATCACACCTTTCATAATGGTCTTCATACTGTTTCCGGTAATTGGCTGGGCCACAAAAAGGTTTAGTCCAAAAGGCGGTGAAAACATTCCAATTGCCACATTTGCCACCATGATCACTCCGAAATGTACCAAATTAATTCCAAGAGTCTGTGCTACCGGATAAAGCAGTGGCGCTAGAATAATCGTTGCTGATGATCCATCTATAAACATACCTGCGATCAAAAAAAGAATATTGACGACTAGCAAAAACATATTTGGCGAAAAATCAGTTGCCGCAATCAGTCTTGCCACCGCCTGAGGAACCTGTCCTACAGTGAGTATCCAACTGAAAATGGATGCTGTGGAAAGCATGATCATAACCTGAGAACATGCTTTTACAGAATCAATACAAGTTTTCCAGAATAATTTCAGGTCCATTTCACGGTAAATAAAAATACTTACGATCACCGCATAAAGAGCTGAAACACCCGATGCTTCTGTAGGAGTACAGATTCCACTGTAAATTCCTCCCATAATAATCACCGGAACTCCCAGCGCCCAGGCCGCATCTTTTGTTGCCTGCCATTTTTCCTCAGCTGTTGATTTTTTTCCTCTTGGAATATTATGACACCTTGCATAAACGTAACAATATACAACATAGATAATTCCATAAATAAGTCCGGCACCCAGGCCACCCATAAACAATGCGCCTACAGAAGCTCCCGTAACCGTGCCATATACAATTGCATTGATGGATGGCGGAATCAGAAGTGCAACTGATCCGGCTGCAGTAATCAGACCTGTTGAAAAACTTTTGGGATATTTTTCTTTTACCAGTTCCGGATACATCATACTTCCCATAGCAACAACTGTTGCCGGCGAAGATCCTGAAACTGCCCCGAAAAACATGCAGGCCACTTCAGCTGTAATAGCCAGGCTTCCTCTTACACTTCCAACCATTGCACCTGCCCAGTTCATAATCCTTCTTGCAATTCCACCATTTTTCATCACATTGGCTGCAAAAATAAAAAATGGTACTGCAAGAAGTGAAAATTTATCCACTCCATTGATCAGCCTCTGTGCAGCTCCCATCAATGGAAGATTGGAAAAACCGGCCAGTGCGATCACTGCTGAAAGACCCAAAGCCACAAATACCGGTGCTCCCATCAGCAGTAAAACAAATAATGTGATAAATAATACAGCTACCACTGCACTTCCTCCTTACATTTTACTCATATCAAGTTTTCCTTCTTCATCTGTAAGATTTCCTGATTCTGTATTTTTTCCTCTCAGCACTTGAATTCCTGCAATGCAAAAACGAAGTGCCGTAAGACCAAAGCCCAACGGAATAGAAATATACAGTATCCACATCGGCATTTGCATTGCAGAACTTGCTGTTCCATTTGATGCTGCCATTTCTGCAATCTGGCAGCCTGTATAAACACAGAAAATACAAAAAACAGCTGCAAAAAAATCTGCCAGTGCATTCACATATTTTTTCAAAGATACAGGAAACATTTCCACAACAATATCTATTCCCACATGATTTCCTGCTTTTGCACATTGACTGGAGCCCACAAATGTAACCCAGATAATCGCATAGCGTATTGCTTCTTCTGCCCAGGTTGATGCACTGTGAAAAACTTTTCTCATAAATATATTCCATGCCAGCACTGCCAGCGCACCAAGAAACAGACTGCCGGTCAGTGCATTTTCAATTTTTGTAAGTATTTGATCCGCTTTTTGAAGCATATGATTCCTTTCCCAGCTTTATTCAGAAGCCGCTTTTACAACTGCATCAAGAAGATCTCCCCCGATGGTGTCACGATATTTTTTATATATGGGCTGTGATGCCTCACGAAATTCTTTCTTTTCCTCATCCGTTAATGTATAAATCTGAATATCACTTGCAGCAATATTATCGTAATATTGCTGTGAAAGTTTTTTCATCTGTTCACGATGATAGTCAACACAGGATTTTCCACAATCCAGAACGATCTGTCTGAGATCATCCGGAAGTGAATCCAGAAAGCTGGTAGAAAATGTAAGTACATAAGAAAGATATGCATGATTGGTAATAGACATATATTTCTGTACTTCATAAAATTTCATATCCGAAATCGTAAGAAACGGGTTTTCCTGTCCGTCAACCACATTCTGCTGCAACGAGGAATATAATTCACTAAAGTCCACCGGTACCGGATTGCTTCCCCATTCTTTATACATATCCATAATCAAAGGTGCTTCCATGGTTCGTATTTTCAGCCCTTTCATATCAGCCGGTGTATGAATTTCTCTTACATTATTTGTTATGGCCTTAAATCCGTTTCCATAAAAAGCACAACCCGTAATACCAATATCCGGAAGTTTTTCCATAACTTTTTCTCCAAGATCACCATTCATAATATCATAAAAAGTATCCTCATCTGGAAACAGGAATGGCATATCCAGAATTGTCATCGTCTCATCAAAACCACCATATTTCGCAGTTGGCAGAAGTGTAGCTTCAATTGTTCCCATCTGCATACCTTCTATCATTTCAGAAGCAGATCCAAGCTGCTGTGCCGGATATACTTCCACTTTAATACGTCCATCACTTTTTTCTTCTATTTCTTTCTGAATCTCCAGTGCTGACAGATGAAACGCTGATGTTGTATTTGCATCATGTGCAAGCTTCAGGGTATATTCCGCATTGGAAGTATCTACATCATCTTCTTCGTCAGAACCGGTTTTACTTTCTGTTGAACTCGCCTCTGCCGATGCATCTTTCTGTGCCGTTTTTGCTGATTCCTTTTCCGAATATCCACATCCCGAAAAAGCTGCTGCGACAATACTGATTCCTGCCACGACTGCATACATTTTTTTTATCCTCATGATCCTCAGCCTCCTCTTTTACACTTTTTTGGTCAATGTTTTTATTACCGAAGATGTATTGCCTGCGCCGGACACCACATTTCGCATGCCCCACAACCATCACATCGTTTGGTATCAATCGTAATATTTTTTTCTTCTCCGGTTATTGCTCTGTAAAAACATACTTTTCTGCATTTTCCACATCCCACACAGATATCCGGATTGATCTGTGCATGTTTTGGAGGTTCTTTAGCCAGTTCTTCTACCGTTGTAATATCTTTAAGAGCGCATCCTCGTATTTCATCCAGGCTTTGAATTCCTTTTTTATCCATCCAGTTATCAAGATCTTTCAGCATTTTTGTAATTGCTGGATATCCATTCCACATAACTGCTGTGCAAACCTGCACCGTTGTCGCTCCAAGCATAATATATTCCAGAATCTCACGATAGGAATTCACTCCTCCTACTGCTGATAATGGAATATCCACATTTCTGGCCACTTCGCTTAAATGACGCATAATGATCGGCCGAATCGCAGGACCTGTATATCCACCATAACTTCTGAGATAAGGTTTTCCTGTTTCAATATTCACACCCGCAAAAGATCTTACGGAATTACTAATCGTCAGCCCCTCCGCTCCTGCTTCTTTTGCCGCAGACGCAATCTCCACCATATCTGCCACATTTGGCGTCAGTTTAACAGTCAGCGGTACTTTTGCCACACTTTTTGCTGCTCGAATCTGCTGTGCTGTTCTCTCTGCACTTTTTCCAATATGCATTCCCACTGTTGATGCAGGCATTGGACATGAAACATTTAATTCAAAAAGATCCACCATTCCTGTTCTCTGCAATTCTTCAACAAGCTTTGCCGTATCCTCCGGATCTGGCATTGCAAGAATGGAGATCTGCATCGTCGCACCACCTTTTTTTGCCTCAGCAAGTTCATGCTCAACCCAGACATCTCTGGTCATTGTTGTAAAAAGCTCCATATTAATCTGACCTATAGGCTTATTCTGATATTTATGAAGATAAAATCTGCCATTTCTAGGATGTGCTGCCCAGTCCTGTTTTGGACCGATGGTTTTTGGAATTACACCTCCTATCCCAGCTTGCGCTGCCAGACGCATTGCCTCCCCATCCCAACCTGGTGTTGCCGATGCAAGAACCAACGGATTTTTAAAATCCACTCCACAATAATTCACCTTTAAATCTGCCATAATCATATTCCTCCTTTTTTCAAAATATAAAAAGCCGACAACGATGTATTTTCTGACATCTTTGTCGGCTCTGTCTTTTTATCCCTCTGTTCCGCACCATTCTATAATGGTATGTGCAAGTACTTTTACTGCATCCAGATAATCCTGAATATATACATATTCATTGTTTGCATGCATCTGCTCCGTTAATCCCGGACCAAAAATCACTGTAGGTGTATCTCCATATGTATTTAAATGCCTGATATCCGCAGCACCCTGACGTCCACTGATTACAGGATCTTTTTTCATTGTATCCCTAAACTTCCGGATCAGTTCCTTCACGATCGGCGCATCTACTGGAATTTCCGATGGTTCAGCAAAATATCCGGTAAACACAACTTCTGGCGGATTTTCCTTAAACCAAATATTCCATTTTGCCGCATTTTGGGTAATAAATAAAACAAAATCATCTTTCACCTTATCTGAATCTTCTCCAGGTACGGTTGCCATAGATCCTTTCAGAACACAGGCATCCGGAAATGCGCTGGCATAAGTGCCACTGTCAAACTGTCCAATCATACATGGAATGGATGAACGGATATCCGGATACAGATGATGTGTAATCTTCTGCATTCTTTTTTCTTCATATTCACCCACAAGCTGATGAATAATATAACCTAGTTCAATAGCATCTACACCTTCTTTATGTTTTTGAATTCCGGCAGCTTTTCCCTTTACACGAATCTCATACCAAATTCTGCCAATTGACCCTGGCTGTACACACATACTTGAGGTTTCACAACAGATTCCCGCGTCGGCTTTATATCCTTTCATTACGCAGGCCAGTGTTCCGTTTCCAGTCAGTTCCTCATCAACAACATATTCAGAAATTATATCTCCCTTCAGTCTGATTCCTGCGCCCAAAACCGCTGCCACAGCCATTGTCATTGCCGCTGCTCCTGATTTCATATCAGAAGTTCCGCGTCCATACATTTTTCCATCCGAAATTTCTGCCCCCCATGGATTATGCTGCCAGTTATCCGGTGCACCTGCAGGAATGACATCGATATGTCCATTAAACAACAGTGATTTTCCTTCTCCGGTTCCTTTCAGGACGCCCACAACATTAGGGCGATCTTTGTAGCCCTGCTGTGGTTTCACAAAAGCCGGATGTTTTTGAAGTTCTTCCAGATTCGGTTCAAAAACATCAACCTGAAACCCCATTTCATCAAGTTTCGAGGCTATCAGTTTCTGAACCTGCGCTTCCTCACCTGTTACACTTGGAATTTTAATCATGTCGGATAAAAATCCAACTATTTCTTCCTGATGCTCCTGAATCCATACATTTATTTTTTCATTTGTCTCCATAAGCCATCCTCCCAGATTTTGAGAAATAAAAAGGGACCTGATTTAAAAACCAAGCCCCTTTGCTTTCTTTAAATTATCTTTAACATGGGCATATTATGACATAACCAAACTCCCATTACAATGATCGGAGAAAACAAAAAATTTTCCTGTATTTTGTGTCAGACACACAACTCGCCATCATCCATAAAATTTTTCATATTGAAAACAGAGCATTAATATCTCTTGTATACGAATTCCTGAAATATCTGCCTCAAGAATCTCTTCTATTTTATGTAAACGATAACTGACCGTGTTTTTATGAACAAACATTGCATCTGCTGTTTTTCTTAGATTTGCATTCTGTCGCAGATATTCTCTCAATGTCTCCTTCAGACATCCATTATTTTCCAAATCATATTTTTTCAGAGGCTCCAGATATTGTTTATAAAAATCTTTCATCGCTTCGCTTTGTTTTAGTTCCGCTACAATGCGATATACCCCAAGATCTTTCAATGATGCTGCTACTATTTCTCTTTCTGGTATCTGACATAATATCTGAAGTGCCTCTTCCGCTTCCTCTGCATGCTGTGGAATATCTTCTATTCCCAGACCTTTCCGCCCAATCCCAATCCATAACGGCCATTTCGAACTTTCCGCCATTTCTCTTAATTTTTGTATACATTCATGCTCATCATGTCCCTTATAAAAAAGCACTCCTGTCAGACATTTACTTTTTTTCTCGAGTAAAATACCCGTACCCGAACCATAGAATACACTTTTCAGATAATTCCATAATTTTAGGGTATCTCCATTCTGAGATTTTTCAACTTTTACCGCAAAAACAACATATTCCGATGATAAATCCACCCCAAAACATTTTGCCTGATGATCCAGTATTTTTCTGTCATAAATTTTCCCCTCCAGAAGCTGTTCCAAAAGGCTTCCACTCATTCTGACAGATTGCTGTTCAAGCTCTTTTTCTCTCAGGAATTCCATTTCAATTAAAGTAACCGCATAACGAAAGGTCGTTTCTTCTGTCTGTTTCAGTCTGTCTTTATATCGAATTCCTAAAATTGCATGGCTTTCATTTTCTCTCAAATCAATGGAAAAATATAAATATCCCTCTTTCTTTTTCTGCGGATATTCTGGAATATCCTTTTTATGATATCGCAGGACCTTCTCTGAATCCCACAAAAAAACAGGCATTCCAAAACATTGTTCCAGTTCTCTACAAATCTGACTGATTCCTCCCGTTATTGCTGCTTTCAGAAGACGATTGTGCATTTCTGTAATCATACGAAGCTCCGATGTTCTTTTATCTTTGAGCAACTCAAAAATCGCTTCAATACATACACTGTATGGCATGTCTTCTGGTATCTGAAGAAGTGGAAAATTTAATCTCTCCGCTTCTTTTATCATTGCTGCTGGAATTTCAGGCATATACTTTCCTGGTTTCAATGCCAGGGCTGTAATGCCATGACTATTCAGTTCACCAATCAGTTTTGCTCCGGCTTCTCCGTCTCCTCCAAAAGCATAACCTGCTGAAAATTCAATTTCACCACCACGCATCCAATGAACAGTATCTGGAACTTCTATAATATTAGAATCTTTTACTTCACGCTCAAGTCCTGTCTTCCCAGCAAGCAACACAGCCTGACTAAGCGGAGTTCTTTCCATAACTTCTTTCAATGTAAGCTTCATGCCTCTTCCTCCCGCAACCAAAAAGCAGAGACATCTTCTTTGAGACGTCTCTGCCGGGTTATCTTTTGGTTATTCAGTTTCTCAGATCTTAGCCGCCTTACGTCCGCAGCACTGTTTATATTTCTTGCCGCTTCCGCATGGGCACGGATCATTCGGATATACTTTATCTTCTTTTCTCTGAACAGGTTTCTTCGGACCGGCGCTGTCATCTTTGTTTGTGCCGGTTACTTTTGCAACCTGCTCACGCTCGATCTTCTGCTCTACATGAACATGGTACAGCATACGTACGGTATCTTCCTGAATGGAAGTGATCATGTTGTTGAACATCTCGAATGCGCTCATCTTGTACTCAACAACTGGGTCTCTCTGACCATATGCAGTCAGGCCGATACCCTGACGGAGCATTTCCATGTCATCGATGTGATCCATCCACTTGCTGTCAATACATTTCAGAAGAACGACACGCTCAAGCTCACGAAGCTGCTCCGGCTCCTGGAACTCAGCCTCTTTCGCTTCATAAAGCTTCACTGCTTCTTCCTTCACAATGTGCTTGATCTCGTCTTTCTTATGGCCTTTCACCTTCTCAGCTGTCAGCGGCTGGATCGGAATGATCGGAGTAATCGCTGTGTTGAACTCATCAAGATCCCACTCACTGGAATCCATATCATCGGAGAAGCACATATCTGTCATGCTGTCTACAATATCTGTGATCATCTTGTAGATAGCATCACGCATGTTCTCACCGTCAAGTACCTGACGGCGCTCCTCATAAATGATCTCTCTCTGCTCATTGTTTACCTGGTCATAATCAAGAAGATTTTTACGGATTCCAAAGTTGTTGAACTCGATCTTCTCCTGAGCTTTCTCGATAGCGTTAGAAAGCATCTTGTGCTCGATCTGCTCATTCTCCTCAACTCCAAGAGATGTGAAAACTTTCATCAGTCTCTCAGAACCGAACAGACGCATCAGATCATCCTCAAGGGAAATGTAGAAACGGGATTCACCCGGATCTCCCTGTCGTCCGGAACGTCCACGGAGCTGGTTATCAATACGTCTTGACTCATGACGCTCTGTACCGATGATCTTCAGACCGCCGGCCTCTCTTGCCACATCGTCAAGCTTGATATCAGTACCACGGCCTGCCATGTTGGTTGCGATGGTAACAGCATCTGCCTGTCCGGCCTGTGCTACGATCTCAGCCTCCAGTTCATGGAACTTGGCGTTCAATACGTTGTGCGGGATTCCTTCTCTCTTCAGCATCTTGCTGAGAAGTTCAGAAGTCTCGATGGTGATTGTACCAACCAGTACCGGCTGATGTTTCGCATGAGCTTCTTTAACAGCTTCTACAACTGCATTGAATTTCTCTTTCTTTGTCATGTAAACAGCATCGTCAAGGTCTTTACGCTGTACTACACGGTTGGTCGGGATCTCTACAACGTCCATGCCGTAGATATCACGGAACTCTTTCTCCTCTGTAAGGGCTGTACCGGTCATACCGCCTTTTTTGTCATATTTGTTGAAAAAGTTCTGGAAAGTGATGGTTGCAAGAGTCTTACTCTCTCTTTTAACCTTAACATGCTCTTTCGCCTCGATTGCCTGATGAAGGCCATCGGAATAACGGCGGCCCGGCATGATACGTCCGGTAAACTCATCAACGATCAGGATCTCGTCATCTTTTACAACGTAATCCTGATCCTTGTGCATCAGGTTGTGTGCACGAAGTGCAAGGATGATGTTGTGCTGGATCTCCAGGTTCTCCGGATCTGCCAGGTTCTCGATATTAAAGAATTTCTCAACCTTCTTGATACCCTGCTCGGTAAGGTTGACGATCTTATCTTTCTCATTTACAACAAAATCGCCTGTCTCGATAACTTCCTCACCCATGATGGCTGCCATCTTGGTCATCTCATGGCTGGCCTCACCACGCTCCAGCTGCTGTGCAAGGATATCGCACACTTCGTAAAGCTTGGTGGACTTTCCGCTCTGTCCGGAAATGATAAGCGGTGTACGCGCCTCATCGATCAGGACGGAGTCGATCTCATCGATGATACAGTAATGAAGGTCTCTCTGAACAAGCTGTTCTTTATAGATAACCATGTTGTCACGAAGGTAATCGAATCCAAGTTCATTGTTGGTTACGTATGTGATATCACATCCGTATGCTGCACGGCGCTCTTCCGGCTTCATATCATTGAGTACAACGCCTACTGTCAGGCCAAGGAACTCATGGACTTTACCCATCCACTCAGCATCTCGCTTAGCCAGGTAATCATTGACTGTTACGATGTGAACACCTTTTCCTTCAAGGGCATTCAGGTATGCAGGAAGTGTGGATACAAGAGTTTTACCTTCACCTGTTTTCATCTCGGCGATACGGCCCTGGTGAAGAATGATACCACCTATGATCTGTACACGGTAATGCTCCATTCCAAGTACACGTTTCGCTGCCTCACGTACGGTTGCAAATGCCTCCGGAAGAAGATCATCCAGTGTTGCTCCTTCTGCAAGGCGTTTTTTATATTCTCTTGTCTTATCTCGTAACTGCTCATCAGTAAGCTGCTGCATCTGAGACTGATAGCTCTCGGTTTTCTCAACCAGCGGCATGATACGCTTTACTTCTCGCTGGCTGCGGGTTCCAAATACTTTTGAAAAAACATTCATGTTTCTGCTCCAATCGTTTTATCTATCCGATTCCGAATCATTCCAGAGTTCTGCTGCTCTGTTGATATTCGGATCACATATGGTATATATTTTACCACTTTCCTGTAACAAAAACAATGAACAATTAATTAACAAATCATGTCCTATACAACAAATAGTCAAACACAGCGAAGATGCTGTAAAAGCAAGCTTTTACAGCATCTTCATTTTGCTTTCAATGAACTTCGATTCGGCATGTTTTTCATCGAGACGGCGCATATTATCGCAACGGTCAATAAGTTCATCTATATTTTCTTTTCCGACGGCATTATTATAAATAGCCCCCACTGAGAAGGATAACGGAATTTCTTCCTCTTCTCCCTTCTTTTTGAATTTTTCTTTTATATCATAAATATATGTTTCCAGCTGAACAGGCTCCATAAACCAGAAATAAAAAATATTTTCCGATACTCTGCAGATCTTTACTTCTTCTTTTACGCAGTCCTTGATAGCCTCAACACCTTTTCTAAAGATTCCCTCTGTGAAAAAAATCCCATACTTGCTCTTAAAATACCCTACGTGATTAATGCTTACAGAAACCAGTGCATACATCTTTTTCATATCAATTTTTTCTTTTTCCTGTTCAAAATAATTCCTGTTAAAGACACCAGTAACCAGATCCTTAAATGCAAGCTCTGATATTTCCTTTTCTTTTTTTCGCAGGTATTCCTGATGATACTGCCTTCTGATCCGTTTTTCCCTCAAATAAACCAGCAGAATAACGATCAATATAAACGTTCCCATCCCAAGCAAGGTCAGCAGGACTCTTACTTCAAACTGTTCCGTAAATTTGTAATCTTTATTAAAAGAGAGCGATAAAGCCACTATACAATTATCCGTATTTGCATCATATACCTTGTACTTATATGTATATTCACCACCCTCAAGGTTTGTATAACTTATATCTGTCACTTTTGAATCATCCACAAAAATCTCTTCATTATCGATTCCATCCAGGCAATATCCTACATAGAAATTTTTGTGTATAAAATTGATCAACTGTACATCTATATTTATTCTGCGCGCAGATGCGGAAAATGTAATGTTGTCTTTGTCAAAAGCAATCTCCTTACCATCTTCCAATACAGAATTAATATAAACTCTGACCGGCTTATCTGTCTGTCCTATATTCAGATTGATACTGGCAGCACCTGTCGTTCCACACATATAAAGAGTATCACCCTCTATATTGTTTCTTGCATTTGCAGTAAAATCAATCGGAAGCCCGTCTTTCTTGTTAAGATATATGTAAGATACATTTTCTTTCAGCAGATCCTTTTCCTCGATCTCAAAGAATCCATTTCCTGCCAGTATAACAGCTTTTCCATCCTCGCTCAGAAGCATGTCCAGACTATTCGCAACGGAAATCCCCGTGGCCTCACTGATGCTGCCCTTTTCGTCAATAAAACTGATGCCCTCACCCGTTACAACCCAGACACCCTTCATATTTTCTGACGGAACAATCTTCATTACAACATTTGACAGCAGCCCCTTCTGTTTTGTGTAAATATTTTTTACAACACCATCTTCTATTTCATAAATGCCATATCCGTCCGTAGAAGCATATATTTTCCCGGTATAACTCTCCTTTACATCCAGTATCCTGGTTGTATTCAGCGTCTCATTGTCCGTGTACTTCTGCGCTTTTCCATACCTGTCGAGCAGATAAAGGCCTTCTTCCGTTCCGACCAGCACTTCCCCGTTTTTCCTCGTCCAGACACAGCGGGTTTTATCGGTTCCAAGATTGCAGCTCTTCTTGTCAAAGCTGGTGATATTTCCATCTGAATCCATCTTTTTAAGGCCATGTTCGTAAGTAGACACCCAGAGATTATTTTCATTATCCAGATAGATCTGCCTGATCCGCAGTCCCTTACATGTCTCTGTCAACCTATCTTTAACCTTGGTTTTTCCATTGAAGCAACAAAGACCATCCTCACATCCTACATAAATTCTGTCCTGATAAGGCTGAATTGAGTTTACCGTCTTACTTATTCCCCAGTAGGATCCCATATCCGAGAAATGATTCTGATAAAGCTGTAGTATCCCCTGCCTTGAAGATACGAACCAGAAGCTGCCCTGATAATCCGCACAGCCATCCTCTACCGAGCTTTCAAATGATGAATCCAGTGCTTGCAGCTTATCATCTTTCAGAATACCGATCCCGGCATCGCTGCAAACCCAGTATCTTTCATGATCCAACTCATGGATCTCATTAAATGATGAAAGATCATCTCCTTCGATCCTCTTCAGCACTTTCCCATCTTCCGATACTTTTAATATTTTCTCTCCTGACGTTCCAATATAGAACTCATCATTATCTAATCCATAAAAGCACCTTGGAGTTCCATCCTCTTCAGATTCAAGCTGAAGTTTTTCTATCTCGTCATACTCTAATAAAAAAACTTCACCCGTCTTCAGAATAATCACTTTTTTCCCCGATGGCAGTTCTCCTACGTCCTGAATGTATGCAGTTGAAAATTCGCTGTATGATCTGACGGTATTTCCTTCTTTCGTGTTAATGGAAAATAATCCGGCTTTCGTTCCCACCCAGACCAAACCTTCTTCATCTACATACAGCTCACTTATAACAGATGCCCCCTGAGCATTTTCATCCAAAGTATATTCTTCAAAATCCGTTCCGTCGAAACGGTAAACGCCCTCTCCGTTTGTCCCGACCCAGAAGTCCCCGTTTGAGTCCTGTACGATCTTCTTCACCGGAAGTGCTCTTCCATCAAGCAGATATTTCTGAAATTCTGTTCCATCATATCTGTATAGCCCCGTATAACTTCCAAACCAGAGAAAGCCATCCTTATCTGCACAGATACAATTTGCAGTTGTACCTTCCAGTCCGTTTTCTGAATTAAACGTCTTTGAAAGATAATCCCTCTCATATTTTTCCGTCAGATTTTCTTCTGCGTGCACTTCTGCATTATTTAGATGAAGTAAAAAAATCAACGTAAAAAACACCGCCAGCAGCTTTATATATCTTCTCATCTTTTCCCCTCACTCTTTACCAAACAGTATCGCCAGCTGAAATGTATCTCCCTCTTCTATAATAGACACATATCCCCCGTATTTTTCTGCACATTCCTGTATGCTGGTCAAACCGATTCCGTGCTCGATCCTGTTTTTCTTTTTGGTTCTCAGAGACCCTTTTTCACGCTCATGGCTGACCGTATTTTTTACATAAACCAGTGTATCATCCAGATTCTTGCCTGCCTTTATCCTGATCTGCCGTGGGCCTTCCTTTATCTTCTCACATGCCTCGATCGCATTAATAATCGCATTACCGAAGATCATGTTGATGTCTTCTTTGTTCATAAAGTCCAGACATCCTTCTGAAACCACAGCATCAAACGCAATCTCTTTTGCTTTGGCTTTCATCTCCCCGTCAAACAGAAGCATGTCCAGCGATGGCTGCCCCGTATGATAAAAATGGTTAAGCTTCTCCATTTTTTCCTGTACTGTATGACTGTATTCGCTTTTTCGTCCTGTCTGATCCTGATCTCCATTTTCCATGATCATCAGCTGATTCTTCATTTCATGGTACATTTTTCTGATCTGGAGATGCTCCTCCTCCATATTCAGATAGTATTCATAAGCATTCGAAGTGATCTGTGCACGTTTATCCTGCTCCGTCCTTTCTTCTATCCTGAAAGCCAGGATAAGGAAAAATACGTAATTCAGCATAATCTCCACTACAAACAATCCTGATATAATAAATGTCTGATTTAAAAATCCGGTTGCTGCACATATATAAAGCCACACAAGGTCTGCTGCTTCCTTAACCGCAAGAACATACAGCAGAACCTTTCGTAATCCTGTACCTGCCTGCCGGATATACCGAATCATGATTAGGTGCAGTTGTATCAGTGCCATTCCCATAGAACATGCGACCTGTATTTTAAAATTCAGTTTTCCGGTATTCTGCAGATTTTCTATATTTTTATGATAATACAGCAATATGACCGACAGTTCTGTCAGGCTCATTACGATCAGTGCCAGGATTCCACGTATCACATTTTTCAGATGATCTTTTTTATGCCACCCATACCAGCACAGAATCACCATGTATTCCAATACCATCCAGATAATGAAATACATTCCGCAATATGCGGTACTGAACACTTCTGCCAGAATGAACAAAGCAAGATATATCTTTGCCTTAATATTTACCCCTTCTGCTGCCGCAGCAATTGTCTCCGTGTTACCTACGATCAGAAACATCCCTAATGCATTGAACATACATGTAAAAAAAGCTATGACCAGATTCATAATATCTTACTCCAGAATCTTATATATTCTTCTTTGAATTCATTCAGACGATATTTGCTGACCGGAACTTCATATCCTCCTTCAAGCGTGATCTTCTGAGAATTATATTTCTTTATCTTATTCATGTTGATGATATAGCTTCTGTGTATCTGAAAAAAGCTCTTGTCTTTCACTATTTCTTCCAGATTCTTCATGGTTCCTCGCCAGCGATACGTCCTGTCTTTGCAGTATAGCCATATTTTGTCACGCATTCCTTCTATGTAAATAATGTCAGAATATTTAATTCTGTATATTTCGTTCTGAAACTGAAATGTAAGAATATCTTCTGACTCACTGAATTTATCATAGACTGCATCCAGTGTTTCCCGTAGCTCCTGATTATTTACCGGCTTAATAAGATAGCGAAACGCATCCACCTTAAAGCTCTCAAAAACAAACTCACTGTATGCTGTCAGAAAAACAATGATCATTTCTCTATTTTGTCTACGGATAGCTTTAGCCGTCTCCATGCCGTTTCTGCCTGGCATATCAACATCCAGAAAGAGGATATCGATTGCATTCAGATCGGATTTCAGAACCTCTTCGCCATCAAAAAAAATCCGAATACTGAATTCCATGTCTTTTGAAAAAAAATATTTTTCTATCTTTTCTTTTAAAAGTTCACAAATCTGTTTTTCATCATCACAAATGGCAATTCTCATATATACCCTTCCCTACAGGTATCGATTTGATCATGACTTATGAATCTTTGCAGAATCTCTCCTTATACTGTTTCTTGTCTGCATACATATTTTCATCAGCTGCCTTCAGCACCTCTGATTCCCGCATATCCAGATCTGTTCTAAGTGCTCCGCCAACTGCCAGCTTGATCTTTAAGCTATCCGCTTCC
>CAVBVT010000001.1:0-26241 GCA_963598855.1 Eggerthellaceae bacterium | reverse complement strand
ATGCCAACCTTTAACAGATTCTATTAAATTTTCATGTTCTTCCTCACTACAGGATGGAGTTACGATAAGAAATTCATCTCCTCCCCAGCGAATGACAACAGACTTCTCTGATACCGCATTTTTTAATCTGTCTGCAATTGCCCTCAGATAACCATCTCCTTCTCTGTGACCGTATTCATCATTGATCTTCTTCAGGTTATTACAGTCACATAGGATATAACTGCATGGCAGACTCTCTTCATTATCAAAATCAAATTTTACCGTATAATTCCTGTTATACAATCCCGTCAGATTATCATAAAGGCTGAGCAGCTCATATTTTTCCCGAAGATTTACAAGTTCTGTAATGTCATTGCAGATACCACAGATTCCGATTATCTCTTTCTCATCATTAAATATCGGGTTCTTGGTTATCTCCATATAATGATTTATACCATTTGAGAAAACCAGGTCTATTGTATGCGTGGAGCTGCCATTTTTAACGATATCCTGATCCTCTTTATAATACCTCATTCCCAGTTTCTTATCAAACTGAATCTCATAATCCGTCTTTCCGATAATACTTTTATTGGATCCTGCATTTACCATTTCGCAGGTTTTTGTTGCAAACACATATCTGCCTTCTGTATCTTTGATAAAAAGTGTCTGTGGAAACGCCCTGAAAATATCTTTCATAAAAGGTCTGTATTCTTTTTTTATTTCCATGTGCTCACCTTCCTCTTTTTCTTATCCTCATACATCTCAAGGTCTGCAAATTGTATTGCTTTTGTTTCGGACTGCCCTACATCATGTCTCACGTAACCGCCTGCCGCAAGATTAAAATATGGCTGTTTTTTTCTTCGCTCTTTTTGTTTTTCACCGAGGACTTTCATAAGCTTTTCACATTCATATTCATCGCATCCTGGAATTATCATCAAAAATTCGTCACCGCCCCAGCGAATGCAGATTCCTTCAGAAGGCATGACACTTTGCAGAAGCCCTGCTGTTTCTTTAAGATATTTGTCTCCCTCATTATGTCCCATCTGATCATTTACTTTTTTGAGATCATTACAGTCACACATAATATACGAACAGGGCATATATGACAGGTCGTTAAAATTATATTGCAGAACGTAATTTCTGTTATAAAGGCCTGTCAGATTATCGTACATGGTTAGCATTTCAAATTTTTTCTTCAGCTGCATCAGTTCGGTCACATCGCTTGCTACGCCACACACCCCGATGATCTTACCATCCGCATATACAGGATTCTTTGCAATCTCCGTGTATGTCTTTTTTCCGTTCTGTATCTGTTCCGAATAATAATGACATCCTTTTCCTGTACGCATGATCTCTTTATCCAGTTCATCATGTGTTTTCTCAGATCTGGATGCCTTTCCGGTATCCGCATCCGTTTCTTCCAGAACAATCTTTTCTTTATTCGTATTTGTACATTCCTCTGTGTTTGAAGTATATATAACCGTTCCATCTGTATCCTTTGCAAACAGCAGCACCGGTATCTGATTATATTTATGAGCATATTGAAGCAATTCATCAGCTGTATATTTCTTTTTTACACCTTTCATAATTCACTCCCTTAAAATTTTGTCCAATCTATTTCCAACATAATTTTACCAGATATTGCCACTGATTTACGTTTTACAAGCTGAATAGACAAATTCACAGGATAAATGGATGAATGGATTCTCTGCCTGCGGCGGGGCGGTATGACATAAAAAAACTCCGGCGGTCTACAGATTTTCCACGCAGATCGCCGGAGCCTCACGCTCAATATTCAGTTTTTATGCAATAATCAGAACTCTGGCTCGATCAGTCCGTAAGTATTGCCTTTACGTTTATAAACTACGTTAACCTGCTCTGTCTCAGCATTGAAAAATACGAAGAAGTTATGTCCAAGAAGTTCCATCTGTACGCATGCATCTTCCGGATACATTGGTTTGATTCCGAATCTCTTAGTACGGATGATCTTAACTTCCTCATCCTCTTCATAATCCTTATCAAGATAAGCCTTCTGGAAGTTTGTGGATTCCTGCTGTCTGTCAACAATCTTGTTCTTGTATTTACGAAGCTGACGCTCAATTACCTCTTCAACCAGATCGATGGATACATACATATCATTGCTTACCTGCTCGGAACGGATAATGTTGCCTTTCACAGGAATTGTTACCTCGATCTTCTGGCGATCCTTCTCAACGCTTAAGGTTACTGAGATTTCAGTTTCAGGAGTGAAATACCTTTCAAGTTTACCAAGCTTGTCCTCAACAGCTGTTTTAAGTCCTTCTGTTACTGCTATATTCTTTCCACTAATAATAAATTTCATGACTTCCATCCCCTTTGCTGTTTTATGTTGTCATTATAACACATTAAATTGAATTTTAACATCACTTTTCAAAAATTTCACAAATTTTTTCTAAAATTATTCGATATATTTCCGCAAAAGGATTTTTTTGTCGTGAATGCGCAACTATTAGAGTAGTTTAATCAACTCAATAATCAGCCGAAGAATTTACTTTAGTGCAGCGAAGATTAAGTATCTGCTATATTGGCGCAGAATGATTTTCTCATATGCAAGGCGGAGGAATGAGGCGTAGCGGTGGCTACGGCGATTGACGACAACGCAGCATATGAAAAATCAGGCAAGTCAATATGGCGGTTACTTAATATTCGCTGTACTAATGCATTGCTGCCAGAACTTCAAATGGTATGCTGCCGCCAAAAATATCCAGCGCACTGCCAACCGTCACATCCAGACGGCCTTTCCCCGCCTCACGTAAAACTTCAATATCCTTCATGGATCCAACTCCGCCTGCATAAGTAACCGGATGCTCCGTATACCGCCCCAGAAGTTCCGCGAGATCTTTTTCCACACCGTGGGCCTTGCCTTCCACATCCACAGCATGGACAAGAAACTCATCACAATAACTTCCAAGTTTCTCCATCAGTTCCAGGGTCACGATCTCCTCTGTAAACTTCTGCCATCTGTCAGTGACAATGTAATATTTTCCATCTTTTTTGCGGCAGCTTAAATCCAGCACAAGATGTTCTTTTCCTACGGTATCACGGATCTTCTCCAGATTCTCCCAGGAGATTACACCGTTCTTAAAAACGTACGAGGTAACGATCACATGACTTGCACCTGCCTCCAGATATTCCGCTGCATTCTCCGGGCAGATGCCTCCGCCGATCTGAAGCCCTCCCAGATAGCTGGAAAGTGCAAGCAGTGCCTGTTCTTTTGTTGCCTCATAATATGGAGAATCTTTTCCATTCAGCAGGATCACATGGCCGCCTTTTAATCCTGCCTTCTTATATAACTCTGCATAAAAAGCTGCGTCCTGCTCTGATACAAAATTCTCTGATGCCTGGTCGCCCTTATCTTTCAGGCTTCCTCCTACGATCTGTTTCACCTGTCCGTTATGTATATCAATGCATGGTCTGAATTTCATAGTCCTTTATCCTCCGTTCTTCTTTCCATGCACTGATAATAGCATCTGAAACAGTTTTATGCAATGCTGTGGTGAAATATCTGCAGTAACCATTTATTTTCCACTGCTGGTCCCGAAAATAACAATAACTCTATCTTCCCTCTACCGCATTCCCAACTGCGTTGCCAATATCATCTACTGCATTGCCGACACCGTCACCCAGATCTTTCACGCTGTCTCCAAGCTCACCGGATACTGTTCCGTCATTTCCATTATTTCCGGCCGCGTTGTCTCCGGTCCCTTCTGTTCCAGGTGTCACAGCTGCATCATTTCCGTTATTTCCCGCATCTGATATTCCTGCTTCTGGCGTTACAGTAAGATTCCCTCCGGCCATCTCGTTGTTGTCTGTACCAGAATCTTCGATGATCCCGCCATTATCCATCACACCATCATTATCAGCATCATTGTCCATGGTCTCATCATCTGCATCATCATTTTTGTTCTTATCATCCACAGTTTCATCTGCATTGTTTACCTCTGTTCCGCAGGCTGTAAATGTACAAAGGGACAGTGTGAGCAATGTGCCAAAAAGAATTGCCTTCCATTTTTTCATATGATCTTCTCCTTTTTTTGAAAAATTTCTGTACTCATAATATGGCACATTTCCCGACTTCCTATGCTGGGAAATTTTTCAAAAAAGGAGAAGAAAAAAAACGGGTTCTGCTTTTACACAGAACCCGTCATCATTTCTATTTTTTACGATCAGCCGATCACGTCACTCATATCGTAACGTCCTGCCGGCTTGCCGGCAAGGAATTTCGCTGCTTCCACAGCACCTTTTCCAAAAATAGCCTTGGAATAAGCGGTGTGCTTGAACTCAATTACCTCGTCCTGACCTGCAAAGATCACCTCGTGCTCACCCACGATCGTGCCGCCGCGGACTGCAGAGATTCCGATCTCCTTATCGTCACGCTGCTCACGTTTCTGGCTGCGGTCATATACATAGTGATACTTGTTGTCCATAGCTTCATTAATGCTGTCAGCCAGCGCAAGAGCTGTACCGCTCGGTGCGTCAACTTTCAGACGGTGATGCTTCTCAACGATCTCCATATCAAAGCCAGCTGCTGCAAGAACCTTGGCAGCATCCTGAACCAGTTTCAGAAGTGTGTTGATACCAAGAGACATATTCGCAGATTTCAGCACTGCAACCTTCTTGGAAGTTTCCTCCACTTTTGCAAGCTGCTCCTCGCTTAAGCCTGTGCTGCAGAGAACAACCGGGATCTGACGTGCAACGCTGTACTCAAGAAGCTTGTCCGTTGCTTTTGCAGAAGAGAAGTCAATAATGGCATCTGCTTCTACCTGACATGCGTCAATATCGGTAAATACCGGATAACTATTTTTTCCCTGGTCTGCAATGTCGATACCTGCCACAATCTCAGCATCCGGATCTTTCTCCACAATACCGCTGATCACCTGTCCCATATGTCCGTTGCAGCCGTGCATGATGATTTTTACCATAGTATATTTCTCCTTTGCCTTCCGCTTACAGTCAGATTATTTAGCAAGCTTAAGGCCAAATTTCTCGATCTCTTTTGCAAGAGCTGCCTTTGTGTCTTCTTCCATCTCGCAGAGCGGCATACGAAGCGGTCCTACGTTCATTCCCATAAGGTTCATAGCTGTCTTAACAGGAATCGGGTTAACTTCGCTGAACAGTGCGTTGATCAGTGGAAGAGCTTTCAGCTGATCTTCTGTTGCGCCCTTTGTATCACCGTCGAAATATTTCATGACCATGTCATGTGTAAACTTCGGTGCAACGTTGGAAAGTACGGAAATAACTCCAAGTCCGCCAAGAGAAAGGATCGGAAGTACCTGATCATCGTTTCCAGAGTAAAGCTCAAGCTGTCCGTCTGCAAGAGACATCATCTTGGCGATCTGGGAAAGATCTCCTGTTGCTTCCTTGATTCCGACAATGTTCTTTACATTCTTTGCAAGGTAAGCTGCTGTAGCCGGCTGGATGTTGCAGCCTGTACGGCTCGGTACGTTGTACATGATGAGCGGAGTTTCCGGAACTGCATTGGCAATTGCTGTGTAATGAGCGATAAGTCCCTTCTGTGTAGCCTTGTTATAGTAAGGTGTTACAATAAGAAGAGCGTCTGCACCATAGGAAGCTGCTTCCTTGGACATCATGATCGCTGTCTCTGTACAGTTGGAACCTGTTCCTGCGATTACAGGCACACGTTTGTTAACCTTATCAATTGTAAACTTAATTGTCTGAAGGTGCTCTCCGTGTGTCAGAGTCGAAGATTCTCCTGTTGTTCCGCAGATAACGATGGCGTCTGTGCTATTCGCGATCTGATCCTCCAGAATCTCCTCAAGTTTCTCATAATTCACCTTACCGTCTTCGTGCATAGGTGTTACGATTGCAACGCCTGTTCCCTTAAAAATTGCCATTTGTCTTCCTCCTTCTTTCTTCTGTAAATTATTACTTATTCCCGTTCCTGATCTGTCAGCTCTGTTGTCATTGTGGTGACACTGTCCACATAAGGCTTGAGAGCTTCCGGAAGCCAGCGCCCGGTCATAATTATGTGCATACTTTCATCCTTCTGCTTAAGCATATCGATGATCGTCTCAACTGGAGCGATTCCGTTATCCATAAGCCCGAGGATTTCATCCAGCAGCAGAAAATCACTCTCTCCGGTAGCAATTACCTTCCGTGCAAAGTTAAGACCGTTGAGTATATTATTCCTCTCCTCAGTCTTTTCCTGCTCACTCAGGTCATTATAGCAGGTGTCCATTTTTTCGAAACGGAAAATCTTGAAATCAAGATTATCCAGATCCTCAAGAAAATCCAGTTCTCTGCGTTCCCTGCCCTTGAGAAACTGTATGATGATCACACTTCTCCCCTGTGCGGCAAAGCGCAAAGCCTGGCCGACAGCCAGTGTCGTCTTTCCTTTCCCGTTCCCGCAATAAACCTCTGTTATTTCTCTTTCCATGATTTTTCCTCTTACTGTTAGTGAAACCGGTAATTCCCCATTTTTTTTAATTTTTTTTATATTACCGCAGTTTGGCCGGAAATGCAAGTATTACCTTAATGTTCCCACCAATATTCCATAATATATTCTACGTTACTCAACATATTCCAATTTGCTCACCGAAACTTCATAGGCTATCCTTTTTTCTGTCTCATTTTCACTGATCCGCTTCATGTATTCCCTGCTCTGGATCCTGCCCCAGATCAGCACATGGCCGCCCACCTCAAAAGCAGACGCATATCTGGCATTTCTTCCCCAGCATATACAAGGTATGTAATCAGATTTTCCATAAGGGCGGTTGACTGCCATCAGAAGATCAGCGATCTCTCTTCCTAGAGGTGTTTTTCTATATACCGGAGGTTTGCAGATGTAGCCGTCCAGAAAGATCTGGTTCACAGGCATGGAATCCTCTTCCTCCCCCACAAACTTCACTTCCCTTGCAAAAACAGAAAGCACAAGCCTGTTTCTTTTTTCCTCGTGACGGTTATAGGACCGGAACTGTCCGTGGATCTCAATGTATTCTCCCACGTAAGCCTGCGTAATATCTATCAGGCGTTCAGACACCATGACCGGGATCCTGTCCTCTGAATCGCTGAGACGTTTTACCATGATATCCATCATATAGAATCCTTCCCCAAAAACCTGGTGGCTGAAGGTAAATCCTGTTGCGATGCGTCCCATAACCGATACCTGATTGTTTTCAATGATTTTATCTGCCATAATTAAGTAACTCCCTTCCTTATCGTGTATTACGTTTATACATGAAGTGTATGTACGTTTTTCCTGTAATATGTCTGGAAAATGAAAAACCAAAAATATTTTTTTATCTCTTGTAATCTGGAGAAAATGTGATAGACTATAAATTTGGACATCATTTTTAACAAAAAGATTACTTATATATGGAAAGAAAGGATTTGGATTATATGAAGACCAAGCGCGAAGATGTTCGTAACGTGGCCATTATCGCCCATGTCGATCACGGCAAAACAACACTTGTTGACGAGCTTTTGAAACAGAGCGGTGTTTTCCGTGAGAACCAGGAAGTCCAGGAACGTGTCATGGACTCCAACGATATTGAGCGTGAGCGCGGCATTACGATTCTCTCCAAAAACACCGCAGTTCATTATAAGGATGTAAAAATCAATATCATCGATACTCCAGGTCATGCGGACTTCGGCGGCGAGGTAGAGCGTGTGCTGAAGATGGTAGACGGCGTTATTCTTCTTGTGGACGCCTTCGAGGGTGCCATGCCTCAGACTAAGTTTGTACTTCGAAAAGCTCTCGAACTGGATCTGCATGTTATTGTCTGCATCAACAAGATCGACCGTCCGGAAGCACGTCCGGAAGAAGTTGTTGACGAAGTTCTGGAACTTCTTATGGATCTGGATGCATCTGATGAGCAGCTTGACTGCCCGTTCCTGTATGCTTCCGCAAAAGCCGGCTATGCAGTCCGCAATCTTGAGGACAAACCAGAAAATATGGCTCCTCTTTTTGAGACTATCCTTGAATCAATCCCTGCTCCGGAGGGTGATCCTGACGGAGATACACAGGTTCTTATCAGCACCATCGACTACAACGAATATGTAGGACGTATCGGTGTCGGTAAAGTTGAGCGCGGAACTATTTCCGTAAACCAGGAGCTGATGCTTCTGAACCATCATGACCCTGACAAACATGAGCGCGTAAAGATCAGCAAGCTCTACGAGTTTGACGGCTTGAACAAAGTTGAAGTTAAGAGCGCTACTATCGGTGCGATCGTGGCAATCTCCGGTATCGCAGATATCCACATCGGAGATACACTCTGCGCAGGAGATAACCCGGAGTCCATTCCGTTCCAGAAGATCTCCGAGCCTACAATCTCCATGAACTTCCTTGTAAACGACAGCCCACTTGCAGGACAGGAAGGTAAATACATCACTTCCCGTCATCTCCGCGACCGTCTCTACCGTGAGCTGAACACAGATGTTAGCCTTCGTGTAGAAGATACAGACACAACAGAGTGCTTCAAGGTTTCCGGCCGTGGTGAGCTTCACCTCTCTGTTCTTATCGAAAACATGCGCCGTGAAGGATATGAGTTCGCAGTCAGCAAGCCTGAGGTACTTTACCACACAGACGAGCGCGGACGTAAACTCGAGCCGATCGAGATCGCATATGTTGACGTTCCGGAGGAATTTTCCGGTACCATCATCCAGAAACTCAGCGAGCGTAAAGGTGAGCTTCAGGGTATGAGCACAGCCAGCGACGGAACTGTACGTCTTGAGTTCTCCATTCCGTCCCGTGGACTGATCGGATTCCGTAACGAGTTCCTGACCTCCACCAAAGGTACTGGTATCCTGAACACCATGTTCGACGGATATGCACCATATAAGGGAGATTTCCCGTACCGTAAACAGGGATCCCTTATCGCATTTGAAGCTGGTGAAACTGTTACTTACGGACTTTTCTCCGCTCAGGAGCGCGGTACTCTCTTCGTTGGACCTGGCGAGAAAGTTTACAGCGGTATGGTTATCGGACAGAACGGAAAAGCTGAGGATATCGAGCTGAACGTCTGCAAGACCAAGCACCTCACCAACACCCGTTCCTCTTCTGCAGACGATGCGCTGAAGCTTGTTCCGCCAAGAATCTTAAGTCTTGAGCAGGCCATCGAGTTCATCGACCAGGATGAGCTCCTTGAGGTAACACCAACAAACCTTCGTATCCGTAAGCGTATCCTGGATTCCAGAGACAGAAAACGTGCTGCATTCCGCAAAAGCTGATAAATTCTGATCAATTTTTGCTTTCACTGGAATCTGGCAGTGTTCTGACGCTGTAAAGGATTCGCACATATCTTTAACATGATACAGAAACTGCTGCCCGGGAGTGATCTCCTGTGCAGCAGTTTTTTTGGGAAAAAATCTCCAGTCTATCTATTGTGTAAATTTTCGACAGCTATATTCCCCTCAAATTTCATCTAATTGTTCTGAAAACTCAAAAAATGTAAAGCGGACATTCCCACTGACATAAGCATCCCCCCTTACCCACCGCTTAGTACTCCATGCACTTGAAGCGGGGGAATGCTTATCTGCGTTCAAGTTTTTTTATCTCTCATGGTTTTTCACTTTAGCGCGATACTATATTTTTGTGAATTATTTATCAAAATACCGAAATATTTTTGTTAAATATTTATCATATTCGCTATTGACGTCTCGCATTCGTTAAATTATAATGTGTTCATGATCGCTTGACAAAAGTTTAACGTTATTTTTTTAACTTCGACAACGTTTTATCTTTTGCCCGCCCTTCATATGTGTGCATGTTTTTTGTCAGTGCTGACAAATAATTAACATGTTTTTTGTGCACAATGCTGAATTTTAAGATTTTTTTGAAAGGATTTTCAAGAGATTCAGACAGCTGCAAAGTAAAATTTACAGTATTTTCCTACAATTTTCAGTTCGTCATTTTGCACATAGAGGCAAAATTCTGAATTTGCGTTCTATTCTGAATTTTGATACTATATCAGTATCGAAACAGAAAATTCAATCAGATTGAATCAACAAACGAAACGCAGCGCGGGGACTTACAATAAAACTCTGCAGCATCTGCCGGCGAAAAAAAGAGGCCCGCAGAACCACAGACTATTATCATATGAAAACAGGAGGATTCCACATGGCAAAGAAAGATACTATCCCTACCATTATTGACACTCCAGAAGCCCTGACCGCGAAAATGGCAGCAATGAAAGACGCACAGAAGATCTTCGCTACCTACACACAGGAGCAGGTTGACAAGATCTTTAAGGCAGCCGCTACTGCCGCTGACAAGATGCGTATTCCACTGGCTAAAATGGCTGTTGAAGAGACAGGCATGGGAATCATGGAAGACAAGGTTATCAAGAACCATTACGCAGCAGAATATGTTTACAACGCATACAAGAACACCCAGACATGTGGTGTTGTAGAAGAAGATAAGGCATACGGAATCAAGAAGATTCTGGAGCCGATCGGACTGGTTGCAGCGGTCATCCCAACTACCAATCCGACTTCTACAGCAATCTTTAAATCCCTCATTTCACTGAAAACACGTAACGCTATCATCATCAGCCCGCATCCGCGTGCCAAGAAATCTACCATCGAGGCAGCTAAGATTGTTCTCGAAGCAGCTGTTGCTGCCGGCGCACCGGAAGGAATCATCGGATGGATCGATATCCCGAGCCTTGAGCTTACCAATATGGTAATGCAGAATGCAGATATCATTCTTGCAACCGGTGGTCCCGGAATGGTTAAGGCTGCTTACTCCTCCGGCAAACCGGCTGTAGGTGTTGGACCTGGAAACACACCGGTTATCATTGATGACAGCGCAGATATCCGTCTTGCAGTAAACTCCATTATCCACTCCAAGACATTTGACAATGGTATGATCTGTGCTTCCGAGCAGTCCGTAACTGTTCTGGAGAGCATTTACAAAGAAGTTAAAGAAGAATTCCTTTACAGAGGATGCTATTTCCTTAAGAAAGATGAGATCGAGAAAGTCAGAAAGACCATCCTTATCAACGGCGCACTGAATGCCAAGATCGTAGGACAGAAGGCAGCTACTATCGCAGAGATGGCTGGCGTTACTGTTCCGGCAGAGACTAAGATCCTCATCGGTGAGGTTGAGTCCGTTGACATCAGCGAAGAATTCGCACATGAGAAACTTTCCCCTGTACTTGCAATGTACAAGGCTAAGAATTTTGACGATGCTATCGCAAAAGCTGAGCGTCTTGTTGCAGACGGCGGCTATGGCCATACATCTTCCCTCTACATCAACGTAAACGAGACAGAGAAGATGGATAAATTCGAGGCAGCTATGAAGACCTGCCGTATCCTTATCAATACACCTTCTTCCCAGGGTGGTATCGGTGATCTTTATAACTTCAAGCTTGCTCCATCCCTCACTCTTGGCTGCGGTTCCTGGGGTGGCAACTCTGTATCCGAGAATGTTGGCGTGAAACATCTTCTCAATATCAAAACCGTTGCTGAAAGGAGAGAAAATATGCTCTGGCTGAGAACACCGGAAAAGGTTTACTTTAAGAAAGGCTGTATGCCGGTTGCTCTTGACGAGCTCGGTACTGTTATGGGCAAGAAACGTTGCTTCATCGTAACAGACTCCTTCCTCTACAAGAACGGTTACACCAAACCGATCGAAGATAAACTGGATCAGATGGGTATCATTCACACATGCTTCTCCGATGTAGCTCCTGACCCGTCTCTTGCTTCCGCAAAAGCTGGTGCCAAGGCTATGACCGCATTCGAGCCAGACTGCATCATTGCTCTTGGTGGTGGTTCCGCAATGGATGCCGGCAAGGTTATGTGGATGCTCTATGAGAATCCGGACGCTGACTTCTCCGATATGTCCATGGACTTCATGGATATCCGTAAGAGAATTTACACCTTCCCGAAGATGGGCAAAAAGGCTTACTTCGTAGCGATCCCGACATCTTCCGGTACAGGTTCCGAGGTTACACCTTTCGCCATCATCACAGATCAGGATACAGGCGTTAAATGGCCGCTGGCTGACTACGAACTCCTTCCGGATATGGCGATCGTAGATACCAACAACATGATGAGCGCACCGAAGGGACTGACACGTGCTTCCGGTATCGACGTTATGACACATGCTATCGAGGCTTATGTTTCCATGATGGCTTCCGATTACACGGATGGTCTTGCTCTTAAAGCGATCAAACTGGTATTCGAGTATCTGCCACGTGCATATAAAGATGGCAACGATGTAGAGGCAAGAGATCATATGGCTAACGCTTCCTGCATGGCAGGTCTTGCATTCGCCAATGCATTCCTTGGCGTAAACCACTCTCTCGCTCACAAGCTTGGTGCTTTCCATCACCTGCCACACGGTATTGCAAATGCAGTTGTTCTTCTGGATGTTATGCGTTACAACAGTGCAGAAGTTCCGACTAAGATGGGTACATTCCCACAGTATCAGTATCCGAAGACACTTGCACGCTATGCTGAGATCGGCCGTTCTGTAGGTCTTACAGGCAAGAATGACGCAGAAGTATTCGAGAAACTTCTTGCGAAACTGGATGACCTGATGAAGACCATCGAGATCATGCCGACGATCCGCGACTACGGCGTAGATGAGAAATACTTCCTTGATACTCTGGACGATATGGCAGAGCAGGCCTTCAACGACCAGTGTACTGGTGCTAACCCGAGATACCCACTGGTATCTGAGCTGAAAGATATCTACCTGAAAGCTTACTACGGAGAAATGCCTAAGAAAGAAGCGAAAAAAGCCAAATAAATGTGGAACATACTTCTAAGGGAACACAGCCGGGAGCGTTATCACTCCCGGCTGTGTTCCCTTTATCTATTTCCTCTTAGTAAAGCGGACATTCAAAATCCCCGATACGGTTCTGTATGAACAGACTGTACCGGGGATCTCTTATTGTTGATCTTTTATGTAATCGTTTTATGATTATGGTTTATTTATTTCAGGCTATACTCTGCTGCAAGTTTCTTAAACTCAGGAAGAGAATTGACAATCGTCTCATAAGATACACAATATGCAAGTCTTACATAACCAGGGCATGCAAAAGAGCTTCCCGGTACCATGAGAATATTGTATTTCTTGCCAGCTTCACAGAAAGCTTTTTCATCTGCTACCGGAGATTTCACGAAGAGATAGAATGCTCCCTGCGGTTTGATGCACTCGAATCCGCACTCTTTCAGGCCATTGTAAAGTGCCTGACGGTTCTTATCATAAGCAGCAAGATCAGTCTTTGCGTCTACGCATTTTGCAACTACTTTCTGGATCAGGGATGGTGCATTTACACATCCAAGTGTACGGTTGGCAATGGTTGCTGCTGAGATCAGCTCTTCGCTTCCGTCTGCCTCATCCGGGATCACCAGATATCCGATACGCTCTCCTGGAAGAGAAAGAGATTTACTGTAGGAATATCCAACAACTGTATTGTCATAATATTTTGTCAGGTATGGAACCTCAACACCATCATATGCAAGTTCACGGTATGGCTCATCAGAGATCAGGTAGATCACTGTTCCGAACTCTTTCTGTTTCGCTTCCAGAATTGCAGAAAGTTTCTTGATTGCTTCTTCTGAATATACAACTCCTGTTGGGTTATGCGGTGTGTTTACGATAACTGCTTTTGTCTTCGCTGTGATCTTCTGCTCGAATTCAGCGAGATTCGGCTGGAATGTTGTGGTATCCGGAGAGATTTCCACAAGGACTCCGTCATAATTGCGGACATATGCACCGTACTCCAGGAAATAAGGTGCAAAAACGATCACTTCTTCTCCAGGATTCAGGATCGTCTTCAGAATTACGTTCAGGCCGCTTGCTGCACCTACTGTCATGATCAGGTTCTTTGCAGAAAATTTCGTATCAAAGCGTTTGTTAAGGGATTCTGCGATTGTCTGGCGCACATCCTCAAAACCTGCATTACTCATATAGCCATGAAGAACTGTAGGATCTGTCTCATTAACAAGCTCAATGATCGCCTCGCGGACACAGTCCGGAGCCGGTACACTTGGATTTCCAAGGCTGAAGTCAAAAACTTTATCTGCACCGTATTTCGCACGAAGGCGGTTGCCTTCCTCGAACATCATGCGGATGGCGGAATTGTTTTTTACGTAGGGTTTCATTTTTTCTGATATCATAGTGATTCTCTCCTTTTATCCGATTTATAACGTTCCAGGTAATTATTGTCTTATATTTCATTGTACCCCGTTCAACTTCCACGTGTCAATACTTTATCTGGTTAAAGTGCCAGTCTTTCTCATTTTTATATTACACGAACATTACAAAACAATCTTTTGGTTCCTCACAACTACGCATTCTTTTCCATAAATCAGGCAATTTACCTAATTCAATTCTGCCTACTTATCTTCCATCTTCTTCCTTACAACCCACACAGACAACATACTCCCCACCAGTGCCACCAAAAATCCAGCCAGCACATCCGTAGGATAATGCACTCCCAGATACAGCCTGGAAAAAGCCACCAGCGCGGCCAGGATCACTGCTGGAACACCATATTTCTTCGGCAGCATCCGCAGCATTACCAGCGCAACTGCAAAAGATGCTGTCGTATGTCCTGACGGAAAGGAGAAATCCGTCGGTTTTGCGATCAGCGGAGTCAGGGCATCGATCACTGCAAAAGGCCTTGGTCTTGCTACCAGATTTTTAAGAAGTACATTGGTGACAAGAACACCAAATATCATTGATAACGACGCTGCGCACCCCACTTTTCTGGTCTTGGGAATTGCCAGAAGAATCACTGCACTTAAGATCCAGAACCAGCCTCCGTTTCCCAGAAATGTGAGCATTTTCATAACAGGTGTAAGAATATCCGACCGAAGATATTGCTGGATCAGAAGAAGGATCTCTCCGTCCAGACTCTGTATTGAATGTAAAATACTCATATGTATCGCGCTGTTAAACCAGCATTCACCTCTTCCTCTCTTTATTTTCCGGCAGACAATACAGATGCTTCTGCTTTATTCCGGTTGTTATCTGCGCCTGCCTGTTTTACTTGTTATTTATTATACTGTACTTCTCTTGATTTTCTAATAACGAAAACTTAACATTTTATAAATTATAAAACGCCCCTGTGCTGTCAAAACCTCACACAGCACAGAGACATCTCCTTCCCGTTACTTAAAATACTTTCTATATAAAATTTCTTTTCCTTACAGGATGCCTGCGCTTTATGTTTTACGCTCCGCGCTCAGCCTCCCTCTCCTTATAGTGATGAGCCTCCTCCAGCATCATATCCTTCACCTTCATCAGTCGGATCTGGGTACTTCTCTCGTTCTCATCCAGCTTCATGGTGATATATTTGATATTGGCCTGAGCTTCCGGTATGATCACGTGCTCCAGGGCATTTACACGACGCCTGGTCTTCTCGATCTCAGAAGCCATCAGCTGGCAGGCTTTTTCCACTTCTGCCAGACGAAGCATGTCAGGAAGGATATCCGCCAGGGATTTCACCGCTCCATCCAGATCACTGGATGTGAACGCAAAACCATAGGAATAGATATCGTTGGCATCCGGTGTTCTTGTCTTATATTCAAAAACAGGAATATCCACACTCATGACATTCTTCTTGCCGGTCTCCAGATAAACTTCCTGCTTGGGAGCCATCAGAGCTGTATTTAACGTCTCCTCTGACATTCCGGCTTTTGCAATGACAAAATTGGTATTTGCATTTCGGATACCAGCCTCTACCTTCTGGCGCAGCTCCATGTTCTCGCGTACCAGATCAAGGAACTGTCTCATCAGCTCATCTCGCTTATCCTTCAGAAGCTTGTGTCCGCGCACTGCAGTCACCAGCTTTTTTTTCTGCTTCGTAAGCTCCATACGGGTAGGATTCACCTGTGTTGATGCCACAAATCATCCCCCCTTTATACTTTTCCGTAATACTCGTCAAGATATTTGTCGTCGATACGTTTCAGCTCGCTTCTCGGAAGAATGGAAAGCAGCTTCCATCCAATGGACAAAGTCTCCTCAATATCACGGTTGGCCTGATAGCCCTGGGAAACATATTCCTTCTCAAAAGCATCTGCAAATTTTGCATAAATAAGGTCAATGTCAGAGAGAGCTGCCTCACCTAAGATCGTCATCAGCTCTTTGGCCTCTTTACCACGGGCATATGCGGCAAACAGCTGGTTCATGGTGTTGGCATGGTCTGCTCTTGTCTTACCCTCGCCGATACCTTTATCTTTCAGTCGTGACAGGGACGGAAGAACATCAATCGGCGGTGTGATTCCCTTACGGTAAAGCTCACGGCTCAGGATGATCTGTCCCTCTGTGATGTAACCGGTAAGGTCAGGGATCGGATGGGTCTTGTCATCCTCAGGCATGGTCAGGATCGGAACCATTGTGATACTTCCTGCTTTTCCTTTCTGACGGCCTGCACGCTCATAAAGAGAAGCAAGATCCGTGTACATGTATCCAGGATAACCACGGCGGCCTGGAACCTCTTTACGCGCTGCGGAAACCTCACGGAGAGCATCCGCATAGTTTGTGATATCTGTAAGGATTACCAGTACGTGCATGTCTTTTTCGAAGGCAAGATACTCTGCTGCTGTCAGTGCCATTCGCGGCGTAGCGATACGCTCAACAGCCGGGTCATTTGCCAGGTTTACAAAAAGAACAGTACGGTCTATAGCTCCAGTTTCCTTAAAGCTCTCCACGAAGAAGTTTGACTCCTCGAAAGTAATACCCATGGCAGCAAATACAACGGCAAACTGCTCATCTTTACCACGTACCTTCGCCTGTCTTGCGATCTGCGCGGCAAGCTGCGCATGGGGAAGACCTGATGCAGAGAAGATCGGAAGCTTCTGTCCACGAACCAGTGTGTTCAGTCCATCGATAGCGGATACACCTGTCTGGATAAACTCCTCCGGGTAACTTCTGGCTGCAGGGTTCATAGGAAGTCCGTTGATATCTCTTCTCTCTTCCGGAAGGATCTCAGGACCATCATCGATCGGTCGGCCAAGACCGTCAAAAACTCGGCCAAGCATATCGCCGGATACGCCAAGTTCCATACTTCGTCCAAGGAAACGTACCTTACTGTTGGAAAGGTTGATACCTGTGGAGCTCTCAAAAAGCTGTACCAGGGCATTTCCTCCGTCGATCTCCAGAACTCGGCATCGTCTTGTTTCGCCGTCTGCAAGCTCGATCTCGCCAAGCTCATCAAATGCTACATCTTCAACGCCGCGTACCAGCATCAAAGGGCCGGCAACTTCCTGTATGGTTCTATATTCTTTTGGCATCTTACAGGCCCTCCTTTCCAGTAATCTCAGAAGCCTCACTTATCAGCTGACGTGTGATCTTATCGTATTCAGCTGCAAGATCGCTCTCTTTTGTATATTTATAACGTCCGATCTGCTCACGAACCGGCATTTTTACGATATCATTGATCTCTGCTCCCTGTTTCAGGGCATCTATTCCTGTGTCGTAGAATGCAAGTACCAGGCGCATCATGTTGTGCTGTTTTTCCAGAGAAGTGTAGGTATCGATCTCGTGGAAAGAGTTCTGGTGCAGGAAGTCCTCACGGATGGAACGGGCTGCTTCCATTTTCAGGCGGTCACCTGGTGAAAGGGCATCCATACCTACCATCTTTACGATTTCCTCAAGCTCTGCCTCTTCCTGAAGAAGAGTCATCATTCTCTGACGGAGCTTCATCCAGTCATCTGCTACGTTCTCATCAAACCAGCCGCCAACGCTGTCCAGATACAGCGAATAACTTGTCAGCCAGTTGATAGCCGGGAAATGACGCTTGTATGCAAGGTTCGCATCCAGTCCCCAGAAAACTTTTACGATTCGAAGGGTTGCCTGGGAAACAGGCTCGGAAATATCTCCACCTGGAGGAGATACGGCACCGATAGCTGTCAGAGCACCTTCTCTTCCGTCTTTTCCATTACAGATCACATGGCCAGCACGCTCGTAGAACTGTGCAAGACGGGAACCAAGGTATGCAGGATAACCTTCCTCACCTGGCATCTCCTCCAGTCGTCCGGACATCTCTCGGAGAGCCTCGGCCCATCTGGATGTGGAATCCGCCATCAGAGCTACGGAATAACCCATATCACGAAAATACTCTGCAATGGTGATACCTGTATAAATAGAAGCCTCACGTGCCGCAACCGGCATATCTGAAGTGTTCGCGATCAGAACAGTACGCTCCATCAGGGACTGCCCGGTCTTCGGGTCTTTCAGCTCTGGGAACTCGTTCAGAACGTCTGTCATCTCATTTCCACGCTCACCGCAGCCAATATAAACCACGATGTCCGCCTCAGCCCATTTTGCAAGCTGATGCTGGATAACGGTCTTGCCGCTTCCGAATGGTCCCGGAACTGCTGCAACGCCGCCTTTTGCGATTGGGAACATGGTATCAATAACACGCTGTCCTGTTACCAGCGGTTTTGCAGGCGGAAGCTTTTTCTTATATGGGCGGCCGCGTCGTACTGGCCAGTGCTGCATCAATGTCAGCTCCTTATCCCCATTTGCAGTGGAAAGAACTGCAACCGTTTCATCCACTGTGAATTCGCCGGATTTGATCTCTTTCAGGGTTCCCTTCATATTCGGGGGAACCATGATCTTCTGTGTAACAACGATGGTCTCCTGAACAGTACCGAGAACGTCGCCGCCTTCCAGCTCATCTCCCACTTTCGCTGCCGGAACAAAATTCCATTTTTTGTCTCGTTTCAGGGCAGGTACCTCAACTCCACGTTTCAGGTTATTGCTGCCTGCTGCTTTCATGATATCGTCCAGCGGTCGCTGGATTCCATCGTAAATACTTGTGATAAGACCAGGTCCCAGCTCTACAGACAACGGAACTTCCATGGATTCTACCGGTTCTCCCGGACGAAGTCCTGAAGTCTCCTCATATACCTGTATGGAAGCCTCATCTTCGTGCATCTCAATGATCTCGCCGATCAGACGCTGGTCACTTACACGAACCACATCGAACATGTTCGCATCTCGCATACCTTTTGCGATAACCAGCGGTCCTGCTATTTTTTTAATGGTTCCTCTGCTCATCTGAACCAATCACCTGCTTTCTGTTAATATCCCATTCTCATTCGCTTCCGAAAAGAATGTCTGATCCGACTGCTGTTTCTACTGATTTCTTCACTCCCTCAATACCAGCTCCGGTGTTTCCGGAAATTCCGGGGATCTGTATGATCGCCGGGATCAGCTGCTCGCTGTATCTGGCAATCTCAGAAGAAAGCTGTGCAGCCAGCTTTTCTGTAATATAGATTACTGCGTATTCTCCCTCTACAAGGTGGGTAAGCTGCTCTTTTCCCTCCTCCGGGCTCTCCACCGGAAAAGTATCAAGGCCAACAGCGGCAAACCCGTAAATACTGCTGTAATCACCGATAACCGCAATTCTATACATACATTTCCCTTACCCTTTCCCGGATAAATTCATCTGGAAGGCCGCTGCGCTTTCCAGTGAGAATGATCCGAACTGTTTTGATCTCATTTTCTCTGGCAAGTATATACGCAACCAGAGGTCCAAGGGAAAAGGACTGATACAGCTGTGGCCGGATGGTCTCTATGATCTGATTATCACACCACCGCTCAAACGCTGACGGAGATTCTGCCAGTGCCCTGGCTCCGTCCGCATACTGTGTTTCAGCAAGATAATTCATGATCTGATCCATTCCTCCTGCTGCCGCATGGATCAGTCTTTCTTTATCAAGCGTTCCGCATTCAGCCATTGCTTTTCTCATAAAATCAGCCTGTTTGCCTGTCTTGCAGGAACGTACCGCAATACGGATATCCGCAACTGCAACTGTAGATTCCGCATATTCGCGGATGATCTGCTCCCGTGACGCATTTCCGGCTTCCCGGACTGCATCCAGAGCTGCCCTGTCAATGATCACATCGCAAAGCTGTCCGTCTCTTGTATGAAGAAATGTTTCATAAGCTTCCTGTGCTGCTTTTCGCATATAATCCGGAAAACGGTCGTAATCTTTTTCCCGGAGGAATTTCACCATATCCTCGCCGTCAATGGCACAATCTTTAAGAAAAATATTCGGTGTGTTTCCGTCAAGAAGGCTTGCCTTTACCGCAGCTTTCAGATTATGGAACAGATCCTGATAGGAAAGCACGGCAAAAACATTTCTGCTTTCCACCAGGGAATCCATAACCTCCCAAATCTTCTCTCTTTCTCTTGAAAGAACGGCCTCGGCTCCCTCTCCTGTCTCGCTGTCACCCCAGCCTTTTTCGCTGAGGAGCTGCAGACACTGTTTTTCATCCTGACACGCCAGAAGCTGCTCGATCACAGCCTGGGTCAGAAGCCTGGTTTCCAGAACACGTATCCTCGCCACCGCACAGGTATAATCGTCATCAAACATAATCTGTTCCTCCTTTTGCGATGGTGTTAAAACATGATCTTTTTCACGATATCCAGAAGTTCATCTCTCTTTGCCGCAAAAATCGCGTCTATGGAACAGTTCTCTTCAATGCCGCCGTAAGCCAGCACGAAGCCTCCGTCTATGTTTCTGGTCTCTTTCGAAATCTCCAGTGTGCCGCCTTTTTCTCCGGCAATCTTCTTCACTTTATCGCCGAAATCTGCCGTCATCCTGCCAAGATCCTTCTGGGAAAAATAAACCGTTCCTTCTTTTGGCAGTGAAAATTTCCTGACCATTCCTTCCAGTATCTCAAAATATTCTTTTTCGTTCAGATTCAGCACCCTCTCCTGGGCATCTGCGAGAACCTGGGCGATCATCTCCTGCTTTGCAGCCAGAACCGCCGTTCTCCTTCGCATATCCGCAGTGGATGCCGTCCTCTCACGGTAGCTGGCCATCTCTGCCTGAAGCTGCTTCTCTCTCTGCTGCTGACGTTTATCAGCTTCCAATCTGGCTGCCTCAAGGATGTCTGCAGCTTTTTTTTCAGCTTCTGCTTTCACTTCAGCCGAAGAAGCATCTGCCTCCGCGAGAATCTGACTGATCATCTTCTCCAATCCTGTCATATACACTTCCTCCTGCTGTTCTCCTGTATCAAACCTGAATTCCGCTGACTGCAAGAATGGAGATCAGAAGTGCAAGGATCGCATATGTCTCAACCATTGCCGGGAACAGCATGGCTTTACCGAACTGATCCGGTTTCTTAGCTACGATACCGATAGCTGCTGCAGCTGTTTTTCCCTGTGCTTTACCGGAAATAAGGCCTACGATACCGATCGGCAGGCATGCTGCAAGGATCAGAAGTCCTGTCTGTACGGAAACATCTGCCATGGTTCCTCCAAGAAGGTTGATCTTGGAAAGTGTGATAAAGCCTACCAGCAGACCATAGATACCCTGGGTACCAGGAAGGAGCTGAAGGATCAGAACCTTGGCAAATTTACTCGGGTCTTCACTGACTACGCCGGAAGCAGCCTGTCCTGCGATTCCTACTCCCATAGCTGAACCTGCGCCTGCAAGAAATACTGCAACTGCTGCACCAAGAAGTGCATATACAACACCTAACTGACTTAACATATTTAATTCTCCTCCTTAATATCCACGTATTTTGTATCTTCTTTAAATGGATGGAACTCTCTGCCGCCGCCTTCGTAGAATTTTCCGAAGAATTCCACGTACTGAAGACGGTTCGTGTGTACATAAGCTCCAAGAAGATTGATGGCCAGGTTAAATGTATGGCCGATAATAAAGGCAACGATAAAAAGTATCACGCCTGGAATGCTTTTTCCGCCCATGCTTCCCATCTGGTTGATTACCTGGGCGATAACGCCTGTAGCAAGACCAAGTGCCAGAAGTCTGGAATAGGAAAGCACATCGCTTAACCAACCGGTTACGTTATAAAGATCATAAGCACCAAGTGCCAGTCTGACGGCCGGATTCTTGTTCTCTCTTCCTGACATAAGGAAGATTCCAACTGCTCCGAGGATCGCCATCCATTTGCCACTCTGCACCACGATCGCCGGAATATGAAGCTCCATCTGTGCGATAGACTGGAACATACTGCTCGGCAGGAAAATAAGGATCAGTCCCATCAGGAACATGAACCAGAGCACTACGTCGCAGAAAAAGTCCAGATATTTTTTGTCCCGGAGTTCCATGTAACCCTTGATCCCAAGGCCCAGGAACATATGGATCAGACCGAAAAGCATGCTGTAGATAAGAAGCTTCATTGGCTCATTCAGCGGTGCAAACCACACTGGCTTAATGCTGATCTCTTTTCCAAAGAATGTTCTGGATACAACATCGACCACATCACCGAAATATCCGCCGAACATGATTCCCCAGAACATTGTGGACAATCCGCAGTACATAAATAACCTGATCGATTTCTGCATTCCTGATTCCATTCTCGGGAATTTCATCAGAAGTGCAAAGCACGCTCCAAATACAATAAGTCCATACGCTGCATCAGAAAGCATCAGTCCAAACAGAAATACATAACATACTGTCATGATGGTTGACGGATCGATCTCGCCTTTACCCGGGAGACCGAATGCGGAAAGAACGCCCTCTCCTGCGCTTCCGAACTTGCTGTTCTGAAGATATACTGGTATGTCATCTCCGTCTGCCTCTTCCGCTTCCATCACCATATCGTACTTCTGCGTCAGTCTCTGCTCCACAGAAGCAACCTGCTTCTTAGGAAGATATCCTGTTACAAAAAAAGTGCTCTCCGACTGCTGGAGATGTCCAAGTACCTCATATTTCTGTGCCCGGATCCTGAAATAATCGGATACGAGCTGAAGATTCTTCTTCTCGCCATTAAGGGAACGGATCTTCTCTCTGGTCTCATCCATTTCCTTCCGAAGGTCTTCAACTTCTTTTCTGGATGCTTCCAGTTCCTCAGAAGGTGTCCGCCGGATCAGCTGTGACGGTCTGGCAAAGCCCTGCATGCGAAGTGCCTCTTCCAGTGCTTCTGCCTCTTCCCTGAGACAGGATACTGCCAGACAGATCCTTCCATCACCGGAGGAGATCTCCTGCATCTCAAAAGCTTCCAGCTCTGGTGCATCTTCTGCGATCCGTGCATACACCTGATCTAATGTTACGTTTCCGTCAATACTTCCGATCATAACTGCCACTTTCTCAGTTCCGGCAAAATTCATCGGAATATCAAGAGGCAGCCATGGCTTGAGAGCTTCCTGTTTCTGCTCTGCTTTCACAATGGCTGCACCGTCCTCTGTCAGCTGCTTTCTGAGATTCATCAGTGTTGTGGCTGTCTTCATCACTATTTCCTGATGGTCTCTCGCATCTTCTTCCAGTTTTCGATTTACAAGGGGTTTCCCTGCAAAGGATGACAACATGGATTTCTTTTCGCCGGAAAATTCTTCCAGTATCTCGATTGCCTGATCACACATGACTGCATTCTTCTCAAAGATCATCCTCGCATTCATGGTCTCCATGGTCTTCAGTTCCGGATCCAGCTCCTGCACTGCATCCACTTCCATTACTCCTAATGACTGTAGTTCCTCCAGTATGGCCTTACGGTTCTTCTTTAACGCGCAGATACTGATTCGCTGCATCTGCAATACTGCCATTTACACATCCCTCCTTTAACCGTCCGGTATAGCTCATACCTGCTATTCCTACCTGATCTCCGCTTCCGGAAATCTCTCAGAACAGGTTCTCGATCACTGCCTGGATCGCCTGCTCACGTTTTGACTCCGCTTTCTTTTTCAAAACGTCAAGTTCTTCCTGGATCTGTTTCCCGGCAGCTTCCTGCTCAAGGTGTGCACTGGCTTCTGCGGCCCTCCTGTCAGATGCAGCCTTCTGGTCAGCGGTTGAATCAGCGTTTCTTATGATTGCTTCCGCCTCCTCTTCTGCTGCTCTGACTATAGATTGTGCACTGACGGATGCATCTTTTATTCTCTGCTTAGCTTCTGCCTCCGCCTCTTTTACTGCCTTGATTGTTTCCTGGATCATCTGATCACCGCCTCTCTGCATAGGCAAATTGTAACACAATTGCGCTCGTAAGACAATGTTTTTGTGTATTTTTTATCATTCTTTTTGTTTTTTGTGTAAAGTGTTACCATTTTTGACTATAATTTTGGCATTTTTTGAAGTTTTTTGTGTATTTATTCTTTGCATTTTTTCTTTATTTATACATGTACTCATTTTTTTGTTACGCTGGTTTCTCTGCAGAGGTAAGGAACATTGCGGAGTAATTTCTTATGACAAAAAACTGCCTGAATACAGTACACTACGTACTTATATTCAGACAGTTTTTTATGTTATATTCCGTTCTATCTACTATTTGTAAAGATACTGGCTGTACGCCTCATCTCCAAGGCTTTCCGCATCGATCCATGCAGGATCAAGAAGACTTGTACGCTCGATCTTTACTTCTTTCTTAGGTGCTGTTGCCTGGATCGCAGCCCACATGGTCTGATAGCCCATTGCATAAGGATTCTGGGAAAGAATTCCAAGCTCCTCTCCGCTCTTAACTGCTTCCTGCTGCTTACTGGTAGCATCCACGCCAACCATGGCAACCTTATTATCACCGGTATCTTGATTCACTTCCAGGAACATCTCAGACACATCCGCATTGGTACAGAAAACACCATCCAGTGCCGGATATTTATCCAGAACTTCCTGCATCGCAGCTTTCATATCATCAACCTGATCGGAATAAATCGTCTCAACTACCTTGATATCTGTATAATTCGCAATGTTATCCAGAAATCCCTGTACTCGCTCCTGGGAACTCTGGGTCTTCTCCTGTGCCGCAAAAACAGCTACATTTCCCATTTTTCCAATGGCGCTTCCAAGTTTATATGCCGCATATTTACCGATCTGCGTATTATCTGTTCCGCGGAAAGCTCTGATCAACTTGGTATCACTGACATTGGAGTCAAAAGCGATCACCGGAATTCCGTTCTCCTTGGCAGCCTCAAGCTGAGCCTGGCAGGATTCCATATCTCCGGCAGAAAGGCATACAACAGACGGGTTCTCCGCAATAACTGCATCAAGTGTATTGATCTGGCTCTCTACGTCCTCTTCCTTATCAGGACCTTCAAAAGTCATTGTGATCTGATCATTTTTCTTAAATCCATAAGCTGCATTCACATCCTTAACAGCAGCCTGCATTCCTTCTTTTACTTTATCCCAGAATTCACCCTTCGTGCTCTTACTTACAACTGCGATCCTTGCTCCTGCTTCAATCGAAAGGCTGTCATCAATCTCAGGGATCGCCGGGTTCTTCTCATCTTCCATTTCCTGTGCTTCAGGAGTCTCCTGGACATCTGCAACAAGCGGTGCAACTAGCTTCTCTACTTCTTCCTTCTGGCAGCCTGTCAGCAGAGTCGCCGCAGCCAACAAGGCCGCTGACATTACTGCAGCTCTTTTCATTGTAATCTCCTCTTCCTCGCTGGTTACTGTTCTTCAAGGCCTGGCTTATCCGTCCACAGTAACTTACACTTTACAAAAATCTTACATTTGGTTACTCGCTTTTTACATTATACACTTTTTCGTATTTCCGTCCAGAGTTTTTACAGTTTTTTCACAAAATCCAGAAATGCGCTTCCCTGAGGCTCTGTTTCGAACTTCATCCGCTTCCCGGTTTTCGGATGCTTAAACTCAAGACCGCAGGAACATAAACCTAAAGATGTGCCCCTCTCCCCTGACGGATTGTACTTCCTGTCTCCAAGAAGAGGCATTCCTGCATGGGAAAGCTGCACACGGATCTGATGGTGACGGCCTGTTTCCAGCCTGATCTTAAGAAATGTGCGTGTTTTTCCATTTATTTCTTTCTGATCCAGTACTTTATAATGAAGGATTGCTTTCTTTGCCCCTGGGGTGTTCGCAGATACTGCCTGAGACATGTTGGCTCTTCCATTCTTTTTCAAATAATCGGTAAGTGTGCCTTCTGGTGCTTCCGGTTTCCCCTCTGCTACTGCCAGATAATATTTCCCTGCACCTCCGGCCATGATCTGCCTGCTTAAATTTCCCGCTGCGCCGGATGACTTCGCTAAAACAAGAACGCCTTCTACCGGCTGGTCAAGGCGGTGGATCACTGCCAGATACGGCATCTTTCCCGGATTCTTCTGCACAAGATAATTTTTCAGAGCACTTTCCATATCCATAGTTCCGATCCCCGCTGCCTGCACCGGCATCCCCGATGGTTTTCTGCAGACGATGATCTCTTTATCTTCGTATAAAATATTTTCTTCGATTCGATTATTGTACATTTACAGCTTACTTCCTTTCTCAGAGAAGTATAACTGATAATATTTTTTATGACAACTGGTAAATATGACAATCTAGTACAGCGAAAATTAAGTATCTGCTATATTGACGCAGGATGATTTTCTCATA